>CAILKA010000403.1 GCA_903834645.1 uncultured beta proteobacterium | reverse complement strand
CGCGTGCCGTGGATGCGTGCGCCTTCGTAGAGGTTGTAGACGCCCTCGATGTTGGCCGGCAGGATCTCGTCGAAGGGCCGCTCCACCGACACCCCGCCCATGTGTACGACGGCCTGCACGCCCTCCAGCAGCGCCTGCACCGCGGCGCGGTCCTGCAGCGCAGCCGGGCGCACCTCCTCGCCGGCGGCGGAGGCGCCCAGCTCGGCGATGTCGCTCACCCGCAGCACCTCGCACAGGGCCTTCAGGCGCGGGCGCAGCACGCGCCCGAGGCCGCCCGCGGCGCCAGTGAGCAGCAGGCGCGGGATGCGCAGCGGGGTGGTGGAGGCGGTGGTGGCGGTGTCGGGGTGGGGGGCAGGCATGGCGTGGATGCTCGGGGCGGGGCGGCGGTGCGTCAATGCGGGATGCTGCGGGGCGGGTGCCTCCACGTGGGATGATTCCCGCTTTTCGGCGAGGAAGCGATGAAGGAAAACCGCCTGCGCACCCTGTGGAAGGAAGGCCGCTCGGCCGTCAACGGCTGGCTCGCAATTCCCGACGGCGCGAGCGCCGAAGTGATGGCGCACCAGGGCTGGGATGCGCTGACGGTGGACATGCAGCACGGCCTGGTGGACTACGCCGCCATGGTGCGGATGCTGCAGGCGATGTCGGCCACGCCCGTGGTGCCGGTGGTGCGCGTGCCGTGGCTGGAGCCTGGCATCCTGATGAAGTCGCTCGATGCGGGCGCCATGGCCGTGATCTGCCCCATGGTCAACACGCGCGACGACGCACAGAAGCTCGTGGCCTGGACCTCCTACGCCCCGCGCGGCACGCGCAGCTTCGGGCCGGTGCGCGCGGGCATGGTGTTCGGCGCCGACTACCCCGAGCAGGCTAACGACACGATCGTGCGCTTTGCGATGATCGAGACGGCGCAGGCCCTGGACAACCTCGACGCGATCCTGTCGGTGGAGGGGCTCGATGCGATCTACATCGGGCCCTCGGACCTCTCGCTGTCGCTGGGCTGCAAGCCCATCTTCGACGACGTGGAGCCCAAGGCGGCCCAGGCCATCGACCACATCATCGCCCGCGCCCAGGCGCACGGCGTGGTGGCGGGCATCCACAACGGCCGGGCCGACGTGGCCCAGGCCCGCATCGCCAAGGGCTTTCGTTTCGTGACGCTGGGCTCGGACATGCGCATCCTGGCCTCCGGCGCGCAGCAGCTGGTGGAGGCGATGCGCCAGCGCTGAAGGGGCCGCCTTGACACCCGCCGACCCACGCGCCTTCCTGCGCGCCCTCTACGACACCGCCGTGGCGCGCGCGCTGCCCGGCGAGGTGATCGGGCGCTATCTGCCCCCTGCGCCCGATCCGGCACGCGGGCGCACCCTGGTGCTGGGTGCAGGTAAGGCCGGTGGCTCGATGGCCGCAGCCGTGGATGCGCTGTGGCCCGCCGAAGCCCCACTGTCGGGTCTGGTGGTCACGCGCTACGACCACGTACCGCCGGCCTACCTTGCGCAGCCCGGGCGCATCGAGGTGGTGCAGGCGCGCCACCCGGTGCCCGACGAGGCGGGCCGGCAGGCGGCACAGCGCATCGCCGCGCTCGCACACGGCCTGACCGAGCACGACCTGGTGCTGTGCCTGGTCTCGGGCGGTGCCTCGGCGCTGCTGGCGCTGCCGGCCCCGGGCCTCACGCTGGCCGACAAGCAGGCGGTGAACCAGGCCCTGCTGCGCAGCGGCGCGGCCATCGACGAGATGAACTGCGTGCGCAAGCACCTCTCGGCCATCAAGGGTGGGCGGCTCGCGGCGCAGTGCTGGCCAGCGCGGGTGGTGACGCTGCTGATTTCCGACGTGCCCGGCGACGCGCCGGAGGTGATCGGCAGCGGCCCCACCGTGCCCGACCCGACGACCTGCGCCGATGCGCTGGCCATCTGCCGCCGCTACGGGATCGAGTTGCCGCCCGCGGCCCTGGCCGGGCTCGAAAGCGGCGCCTTCGAGACGCCCAAGCCGGGCGACGCACGCTTTGCGGGGCACGAGGTGCACCTGATCGCCACCCCGCAGGCCAGCCTCGAGGCGGCAGCGGCGCATGCGCGCGCAGCGGGCCTGGCGGCCCACATCCTGTCCGACGAGGTCGAGGGCGAGAGCCGCGACGTCGGCCGTGTGCACGCGGCGCTGGCCCGCGCCGTGGCCCGACGCGGCGAGCCCTTCGCGCGGCCCTGCGTGATCCTCTCGGGCGGCGAGACGACCGTGACGGTGCGGGGCCCCGGCGGGCGCGGCGGCCGGGCGAGCGAGTTCCTGCTCGGCTGCGCCCTGGCGCTGCAGGGCGAGCCAGGCGTGCACGTGCTGGCTGCCGACACCGACGGCATCGATGGCATCGAGCACAACGCGGGGGGGATCGTCACCCCCGACACGCTGGCGCGCGCCGCGGCGCTGGGCCTCAAGCCGGCCGAGTTCCTCGACCGGCACGACTGCTACACGCTCTTCGACCAGCTGGGCGACCTGGTGGTACCGGGGCCGACCTACACGAACGTCAACGACTTTCGCGCAATCCTGATCCGCTGAGCCGCGCAAGAGTGACCAGGCCGGCACGGCCCTTGCATGGCCGTACACCGTCCTTCACACGCGCCTCTCACATGGCCTCCCGCACCCCCAAGCCCTCCGACCGGCGCGACGCCGCGCTGCGCGAAGACATCCGGCTGCTCGGCCGCATCCTGGGCGACACCATCCGCCAGCACGAGGGGCGCGAGGCCTTCGAGCTCGTGGAGCGGGTGCGACAGCTCTCGGTGGCCTTTCGCCACAAGCGCGACGAGACGGCCGGGCGCACGCTCGACCGGCTGCTGAAGAACCTCACGGGCGACCAGACGGTATCTGTCATCCGCGCCTTCAGCTACTTCTCCCACCTGGCCAACATCGCCGAGGACCGGCACCAGATCCGCGACCGGCTCGCCCACGAGCGCCTGGGGCACCGGCTGCCCGGCTCGCTGGAGCGCGCCTTCGAGCGGCTGCAGGAGGCCGATGTGCGCGCGGGCGACATCGCCCACGCACTCGAGCGCGCCTGGCTCTCGCCCGTGCTCACCGCCCACCCCACCGAGGTGCAGCGCCGCAGCATCCAGGATGCCGAGCGCGCCATCGCCGAGCTCGTCGCGCAGCGCGAGACGCTGGCCACCGCGCGCGAGCGCGAGGCCAACGAGGCGCTGATCCGCGCGCGTGTGACGCAGCTGTGGCAAACCCGCATGCTGCGCACCGAGAAGCTCACGGTGGCCGACGAGATCGACAACGCGCTGGGCTACTACGAGGCCACCTTCCTGCGCGAGATCCCGCGCCTGTACGCCGAGCTCGAGGAGCGCCTGGGCGGCCGCCCGGTGGCACCCTTCCTGCGCATGGGCCACTGGATCGGCGGCGACCGCGACGGCAACCCGAACGTCACGGCCACGACGATGCGCCGGGCGCTGGCGCGCCAGGCCGAGGTGGCGATCCGCTTCTACCTGCGCGAGGTGCACGCGCTGGGCACCGAGCTCTCGATGTCGCAGCAGCTCGCGCCTGTGACGCCGGCCATGGCCGAGCTCGCCGCGCGCTCGCCCGACCACAACCCGCACCGCGCCGACGAGCCCTACCGGCGCGTGCTGATCGGCCTGTATGCCCGGCTGGCGGCCACGCTGCAGGCGCTCACGGGCACCGAGGCCCTGGCGCACGCCGTGGCGCCGGGCAACCCCTATGCGCTGGCCGAGGCCTTTGCGCAAGACCTCCAGACGATTGCCGACAGCCTGCGCTCGCACCACGCGCAGGCGCTCGTGGCGCCGCGCCTGGCGCCGCTGCAGCGCGCGGTGCAGGTGTTCGGCTTTCACCTGGCCACGCTCGACAT
>CAILKA010000402.1 GCA_903834645.1 uncultured beta proteobacterium | reverse complement strand
TGCTCTACCAACTGAGCTACCAGGCCAAGAGCCGAAGATTATAGCCAGCGCTCGCCCGGCCCCTGGCGTTACTGACCACCGCCGCGCTTGTTGCGCGTCAGGTCCACGCCCAACTGCTTGAGCTTGCGGTACAGGTGCGTACGCTCCAGGCCGGTCTTTTCGGCCACCCGGGTCATCGAGCCGTTTTCCTTGGCGAGGTGGAACTCGAAGTAGCTCTTCTCGAAGGCGTCGCGCGCTTCGCGCAGTGGCCGGTCGAGCTCGAAGCTCTGGCGCGGCGACAGCCCCATCGCAACCGGAACCGGGGCACCGGACGGCTCGGCTGCCGTGCCAGGCGGTCGGGCTGCCCCTGCCTGGCCTGCCTCGACGCGGCCATCGCCCGCACCGGATGGCCGCCCTGCCGCCACGCCCGGGCGCACCAGCGCCTGATCGACGGCGCGCAGCAGCTTCTGGAGCGTGATGGGCTTTTCGAGGAAAGCGACCGCGCCGAAGCGGGTAGCCTCCACGGCGGTGTCGATCGTGCCGTGCCCGCTCATCATGATGACCGGCATCGTCAGCAGGCCTCCACCGGCCCACTCCTTGAGCAGCGTGATGCCGTCGACGTCGGGCATCCAGATGTCCAGCAGCACCAGGTCGGGCCGCATGCGATCGCGCGCCAGACGCGCCTGCGCTGCGTTCTCGGCCAGCTCGATGGTGTGGCCTTCGTCGGTCAGGATCTCGGATAGCAGGGCACGGATGCCGAGCTCATCGTCCACAACAAGGATGGTTGCCATAGGGGAGAGCGAGCAAGGGGTTGCGGGGCTGGCCTCATGCTCGCCGCGTGACGGAACCGTCGTCGGGAGGCTGCAAGGATGAAAATGATAGCGAAACCCTCGCACCGCTCACCGGTGCCAGGGGGTCGCCCGCAGCCTGAAGGTTGGACAGGCGGATGCGCGCGCCATGTTCGTCGGCGATCTTCTTGACCACCGCCAGGCCGAGACCGGTACCGCGCGGCTTGGTGGTCACGTAGGGCTCGAAGGCACGCTTGAGCACGTGCTCGGCAAAGCCCGGGCCGTTGTCGGTGACCACGAGCCGGACCACCCGGCCGGCTCCGCCTGGCGGGTCCTGCCCAGCCGGGGCTGCCGTGGCCAGGGTGGTCACGGTCACCAGGCCATCCGGGCGCGCCGACACGGCGTCGAGCGCGTTTTGCACCAGGTTGTGCACGACCTGGCGCAACTGCGTGGTGTCGCCCATGACCTGCGGCAGCTGCGGATCGAGCCGCGCGCGCAGCTGGCCCGTCTCCTGCTGCTGACCGTACAGCCCCAGCACCTCCATCACCGTGTCGTTGAGCGACAGCGGTGCGAGCTGCGCCGAGGGCAGACGCGCGAAGTCACGGAACTCGTTGACCAGAGCCTTCATCGCCTCGACCTGCGTGACGATGGTCTCCACGCTGCGCACGAGCAGCGCCCGATCACCTCCCTCGAGCCGGGTCTCCAGCTTGTGCTGCAGCCGCTCGGCCGACAGCTGGATGGGCGTCAGAGGGTTCTTGATCTCGTGCGCGAGGCGGCGCGCGACCTCGGCCCAGGCCTGCGCGCGCTGCGCAGAGACCACCTCGGTGATGTCGTCGAACACGAGCAGCCGCATCTGGCCCGGCATGGCCACGCCGCGGGCCAGCAGCGTCACGGCATCGGGGCGCCCTTCCTGGAGCACGAAGGCATCCTGCCAGGGCTGGCCCGGGCCTTCCTCGGCTGCGCCCAGCGGGCTTTCGAAGCGCCGAACCACGGCCTCGGCCAGCGCCGTCAGCTCGGGCACCTCCTGCAGCCCGCGTCCGACGTAGGCCTGCAGCGGCTGGCGCAGGATGCGTGTGGCGCCCGGGTTGACGGTCTCGATGCGCCCCTGCTGGTCGAGCACGATCACGCCGGGGGTGAGGTTGTCCAGAATCGTCTGCAGCCGCGTACGCGCGCTCTCGAGCTGCATCAGGCTGCCCTCGGCCTGGGCGCGGGCCTCGGCCACCTGCTGGGTCATCGCGGCAAAGGAGCGCGTGAGCCCGCCGAGTTCGTCGTCGGAAGGAAAGACCGGACGCGTGCGCAGGTTGCCGGCGGCCACGTCGCGCACCCCGTCAGCCAGCAGCAGGAGCGGGCGCACGATCTGGTTGCCCAGCACCACTGCCAGCAAGATGGCCCCGAAGACAGTCAGCACGAGCGCCAGGGTCAGCGTGCCGATGTACAGCCGCCGCAGCGCCTCGCGCCCAAGCGCACGCTGCTGGTACTCGCTGTAGGCGGCTTGCACCTTCAGCGCGTTGGCCACCAGCGGGCGCGGCAGCAGATGCACCGCGAACAGCAGCCTCTGCTCCGCTCCAGGCGCAGCGAAACCACCTGCGGGAACGACGACGAGGACGCGCACGCGGGGACCGACGCCCCCTTCGTCCTCCAGACCCTCGATCTGGCCTGCCTGCCCGGCGCTGCGCGCCTGGCGCACCAGCATGGCGCCAGGTCGCTCGGGCACCACCGTGCGGGACGCGCCCGATGCGCCCAGCAGCACCTGGCCGCCGCCGTCCACAAGCGCCAGCTCATTGGCCCCGATGCGCTCGCGCTCGCGCTCGAGGTCCAGCCCGGTGATGGAGCGCGTCTCCAGGCTCAGCCGCGCCGCCGCCGATGCGGTACCCGCCAGCGCCTGTGCCTGCAACGAATCGAGCGTACCCTTGCCCAGGGACAGCCCGGCGTCCAGGGCCGAGGCGAGCCGCTCGTCGAACCAGGCCTCGATGCTGCGCGCAGCAAACTGGTAGCTCACGGTATAGATCACAAGCCCAGGCAGCACCCCCACCAGGGCAAAGATGCCGGCCAGCCGCAGCAGCAGCCGGCTGCCGAAACGGCCCGTGCGCAGCCGCACGAAGAGCCGGCCGATGGTGAGTGCCAGCACGAGGGCCAGCAGCAGCGCCACCCCGACGTTGAGCCAGAACAACCACGCCAGCTCGCGCTCGTACAGGCTGGGCGCGCTGCCGCTGAAGGACAGCACGAAGGCCACCACGAGCGCGCTGCCCAGGGCGGCGAGCAGCCCGACCCTCCAGCCCCAGCGCAGGCGGATGCGCACGGTCACTCCAGCCGCAGCGTGCGGTCGATGCGCAGCATCCAGTCGACCTGGGAAGTCAGGCCGATCTGCATCGGGCCGGGCAGCTGTGTCGTGTCCAGTCGGAACGAGAACTCCACATAGTGGCGGGCATCCGCATCGAGGGCGCCCAGCTCGGCCAGTCGCCAGCCCGACAGGCGCGACAGCGCCCCGAGCGCCTCGGGCAGGGTGGGAAAGGTCTGCCCGATGGCGCCGATGCCCACGCGCCAGCTCGAGGTAAGCGGCTGGTAGGCCAGGCGCCACGTGCGCGAGGCGCGGGCGATGCGCTCGTCACGCCAGTACCAGCGATTTCGCAGCACGACGGCCTCGGCCACGAAGTAGGCGGGGATGCCCCGCTCCAGGGCGTCTTGCACAGGACGAGACAGCTGCAGCCTGGCGTTGAAGTCCAGCGTCAGCCACCCATCCTGGCGCTGCAGGTCGAGCGAGACCAGATCCACGCCCTGGCTCGCCGCCGCCACCGGCACGAGCGCCACGGCGGCGGCTGCGGCCATCAGGGGCCAGGCGAGGAATCGACGGCGCTGCATCGGCCGGCCTGGGCGCATCGCGTTCAGCGGTTCTTGTGGAGCAGGGCGTAGAAAAATCCGTCGGCGCCCGCGGTCGCAGGCAGGCCTGCGGAAGGAGATGCTGGATTGTCGGGCAGGCCAAGCAGGTGTCCTGGCGAGGCGGGGTCGAGGAGCGCGTCGGCTGCGCCCGGGCGTTGCAAAAACGCGTCGATCCGCTGCTCGCCCTCGATCCGGAACACCGAGCAGGTGGCGTACAGCAAACGCCCCCCGGGGGCCAGGAGCGGCCACAGCGCCTGCAGCAAGCGATCTTGCTCGCGCGCGAGCGCGGGCAAGTCACCCGGGCGGCGCAGCCACCGGATGTCGGGATGGCGACGCCCGACGCCCGAGCCGCTGCAGGGAGCATCGAGCAGGATCGCATCAAAGGGCAGTCCGTCCCACCAGCTGGCCGGATCGCCCGCGTCGGCTGCCAGGCAGCGCGCACTCAGGCCCAGGCGGTCCAGTGTCTGCTGCACGCGCACGAGCCGGGCGGGGTCGCGGTCGAGTGCCCATACCTCCGCGTCAGCCAGCTCCAGCAGGTGCGCCGTCTTGCCTCCCGGGGCCGCGCAGGCGTCCAGCACGCG
>CAILKA010000401.1 GCA_903834645.1 uncultured beta proteobacterium | reverse complement strand
CTGACGGTGCTGGAAAACCTCACGCTCGCGCCGATGTGGGTGGGCAAGGTGCCCAAGCAGGAGGCCGAGGAGCGGGCGATGACGCAGCTCACGCGGGTGCGCATCGCCGAGCAGGCGCACAAGTACCCGCTGCAACTCTCCGGGGGCCAGCAGCAGCGCGTGGCGATCGCGCGTGCGCTGTGCCTCACGCCCAAGATCATGCTCTTCGACGAGCCCACCTCCGCGCTCGACCCGGAGATGATCAACGAGGTGCTCGACGTGATGATCGAGCTCGCCGGCCAGGGCATCACGATGCTGTGCGTGACGCATGAGATGGGCTTTGCGCGCCAGGTCGCCGATCGCGTGATCTTCATGGACCAGGGCCAGATCGTCGAGCAGAACACGCCCACCGAGTTCTTCGGCAACCCGCGCAGCGAGCGCACGCGCGACTTCCTGTCGAAGATCCTGTCGCACTGAGACCCGGCGCCCCGGGCGCGCGCCCGCCCCGGGGGCGACAATTCGGCCGTGGGCAAGCTGCATCGCATCGTCGTGGGCCTGAGCGGGGGCGTGGACTCCGCCGTGAGTGCCTGGCTGCTCAAGCGCCAGGGCCACGAGGTCGTGGGCATCTTCATGAAGAACTGGGAAGATGACGACGACGACGCCTACTGCTCGAGCAACGTCGATTTCGTCGACGCCGCGGCCGTGGCCGACGTGATCGGCATCGAGCTCGAGCACGTCAACTTCGCCGCCGACTACAAGGACCGCGTCTTCGCCGAGTTCCTGCGCGAGTACCGCGCCGGGCGCACACCCAACCCGGACGTGCTGTGCAACGCGGAGATCAAGTTCAAGGCCTTTCTCGACCACGCCATGCGGCTCGGGGCCGGGCGCATCGCCACGGGCCACTACGCGCGGGTGCGCGAACTGCCGGGCGATGGCGCATCAGCCACCCCAGGCGCTGCGGCGCGCTTCGAGCTGCTCAAGGGGCTGGATGCAGCCAAGGACCAGAGCTACTTCCTGCACCGGCTCACCCAGGCGCAACTCTCGCGCACGCTCTTTCCGGTGGGCGAACTGCGAAAGACCGAGGTGCGCCGCCTGGCCGTCGAGATCGGGCTGCCCAATGCCGCCAAGCGCGACTCCACCGGCATCTGCTTCATCGGCGAGCGGCCCTTTCGCGAGTTCCTGAACCGCTACCTGGACCACACGCCCGGGCCGATCGAGGACGCGCAGGGCCGCACCATCGGCCGCCACGTGGGGTTGAGCTTCTACACGCTCGGGCAGCGCCAGGGCCTGGGCATCGGCGGGCTCAAGGCTGGAGGTGGCGAGCACGCGCCCTGGTACGCAGCGCGCAAAGATCTGGCGCGCAACGTGCTCGTGGCCGTGCAGGGGCACGAGCACCCCTGGCTGCTGTCGCACCGGCTCACGGCCAACGACTGCAGCTGGGTGGCGGGCCACCCGCCGGCCCACGGAGCCGCGCTCGGGGCCAAGACGCGCTACCGGCAAGCGGATGCGCCGTGCCGCTACACGGATACGGCGCGCGACGGCGGCGGATTCGCGCTGCAGTTCGGCGCGGCACAATGGGCCGTCACGCCGGGGCAGTCGGCCGTGCTCTACGACGGCGAGGTGTGCCTGGGCGGGGGCGTGATCGATGCGGCTGAGGCCGCCTGACCCACAAGGACGACGAGATGCCTGCCTACCTGGTTGCAGATGTGGAGGTTCATGACCCCGACGGGTATGAGGCGTACCGGGCGGGCGTGCTGGCCGCCGCCAGGCCCTACGGCGGGCGCTACCTCGTGCGTGGCGGAAGGACCGAGCTCCTGGAGGGCGCACCGCCGCCAGCCCGAGTCGTGATCATCGAGTTCGACTCGATGAGCCAGTTGAAGGCCTTCTGGGACAGCCCGCAGTACACACCCCTGCGCCGCATTCGCGAGCGCTGCGCAACCTCACGCATCTTTGCCGTCGAGGGGCTGGACACGCCGCTGGCCTGACCGGGCCGGCAGGCGCTTCTACGCCTGCCGCAGGTGCCCGTGCCCAGTCTGGCCGGTTGGCGCACGCGCATCCAGGCCAGCCAGCCGGATGAGCCAATCCAGCAAGAGCCTGGTCACCGCCTCGGGCTGCTCCCAGGTGAGCAGGTGGCCGCACTGCGGCAGCACCTCCAGCACCGCGCCCGGTACGGCCGCAGCGATCTCGCGCGAGCACTCCGGCGGCGTCAGCTGGTCGTCGGCGCCGCAGGCCACCAGCACCGGCACGCCGATTGCCGCGAGTTCGGCGCGGCGGTCCGCGCGCGCCATCAGTGCACGGTTCTGCACCACAAGCTGGGCCGGACCCGCCCGGCCGACCATTTCGAAGTAATCGCTCACCATCTTCGAATCGTCCTGATGGCGGGCGTGGAACACGAAAGGCAGGTTCGCTTGCAGCACCTCGTTCATGCGTCCGGCCTCGAAGAGCGAGATGGCCTCGGTGCGCAGCCGGCGCACCTCGGGCGTGTCTGCGCGCGCGCTCGTGCCCAGCAGCGCCAGACCCGCCACCCGCCTGGGTGCCTGGCGCCACACTTCCATGGCCAGGATGCCCCCCATCGACGTGCCCGCCAGCACAAGCGGCCCCGGGTGCTCGGCCAGCAGCGCCTGCGCCATCTGTGCCAGGCTCGGGTGGCGGGCGTGGACGTCGGTCACCACCGGCTCGTGGCCGGCGTCCATGAGCGCTGCCGACTGTGCCCGCCACAGCGCGGCATCGCTCGCCAGGCCGGGCAGCAGCAGCACGCGTGTCATCGTTGCAGTGTGCCATGCAGCGTTCGGCGGCGGGGCGGGCGCAGGGGGCATTGCGGGTGGACAATCCCCTGATGACCGACTTCGTCTTCATCCGCCACGGCGAGACCGACTGGAACCGCCAGCAGCGCTTCCAGGGCCAGATCGACGTGCCCCTCAACGACACCGGCCACGCCCAGGCGCAGCGGCTGTCGGAACGCCTGGCCGACGAGCCCGCGCAGGTGCTGCTGGCGAGTGACCTGCTGCGCACGCGCCAGACCGGTGAGCCGCTGTCCCGGCGCTGGGGGCTGGCCGCGACCTTGAACCCGGCCTTTCGCGAGCAGTCCTTCGGTGTGCTCGAGGGCCTCGACGTGCCCACGATCCAGGCCCGGCATCCCGAGTTGTGGGCCTCCTGGCTCGAGCACCGTGCCGACTTCGTGCTGCCCGGCGGAGGAGAGAGCATCCGCCAGTTCCACGCGCGCGTGCTCGGTGCCGTGCGCGAGGCCGCCGAGGCCTGGGCCGACCGCGTCGTGACGGTGGTCACGCACGGCGGCGTGCTCGACATGCTGTGGCGCACTGCCAACGGGCTGCCGCTCGACGGTTTGCGCACCTGCGAGATCCCCAACACCGGCATCAACCGCTTGCGCTGGCGCGCCGGCACGCTGGAGATCGTGCAATGGGCCGACGCCGGCCACCTCGCGGGCCTGCCGCCCCAACCTTCCACCGCTGCCGGCGAGCGTTGAGCGCAGGCAGCGCCACATTCGACCCCGCACGGCCGCCCGGCCCCGGGGCGCGCCTAGAATCATCCGCATGATCTCCCGCGAACCCACGATCGAGCGGCTGGCAGCCGCGCAGGCGGCCCTGCTCGAGCCCTACGGCCTGACCGAGGCCACGCTCGCACGCGCCCTGGCCCTCATCGGCGAGCACCGCGTCGATGACGCCGACCTCTACTTCCAGACCACGCGCCACGAGGGCTGGAGCCTGGAGGAGGGGATCGTCAAGAGCGGCAGCTTCTCCATCGACCAGGGCGTAGGCGTGCGCGCGATCGCAGGCGAAAAGACAGCCTTCGCCTACTCGGACGACCTCTCGGAGGCCTCGCTGCTGGATGCCGCGCGCACGGTGCGCACCATCGCCGCGGCCGGCCAGCAGCGCCGCGTGCGCGTGGGCGCGACGCGCAAGGTCGCACCCAGTCGCGCGCTCTATGCGCCGGCCGATCCGATCGGCACCCTCGACAGCGCCGCCAAGGTGGCGCTGCTCGAGCGCATGGAGAAGATGGCGCGCGCAAAGGATCCGCGCATCGTGCAGGTGATGGCCGGCATCTCGGCCGAGCACGACGTGGTGCTGGTGGCGCGCGCCGACGGCACGCGCGCGGCCGACGTGCGCCCGCTCGTGCGGCTGAACGTCACCGTGATCGCCGAGTCGGGCCAGCGGCGCGAGGTGGGCTACGCCGGCGGCGGCGGGCGCTACGGCCTGGCGCACTTCACGGACGAGGTGGTGCGCAGCTACGTCGACGAGGCCGTGGCCTCGGCGCTGATGAACCTGGAAAGCCGCCCGGCGCCGGCCGGCGAGATGAGCGTGGTGCTCGGGCCAGGCTGGCCCGGCGTGCTGCTGCACGAGGCGGTGGGCCACGGGCTGGAGGGAGACTTCAACCGCAAGGGCTCGAGCGCCTTCTCCGGGCGCGTGGGCCAGCGCGTGGCGGCCAAGGGGGTGACGGTGCTCGACGACGGCACCATGCCCGACCGGCGTGGCTCGCTCAACGTCGACGACGAGGGCCATGTCACGCAGCGCAACGTGCTGATCGAGGACGGGATCCTCAAGGGCTACATCCAGGATCGCCTGAACGCGCGCCTGATGCGCGTGGCGCCCACCGGCAACGGCCGGCGCGAGAGCTACGCGCACGTGCCCATGCCGCGCATGACCAACACCTACATGCTCGGCGGCTCGCGCTCGAGCCAGGAAATCGTGGCCAGCCTCAAGCGCGGCCTGTACGCCACCAACTTCGGCGGCGGCCAGGTCGACATCACCAGCGGCAAGTTCGTGTTCTCGGCGAGCCAGGCCTGGTGGGTGGAGAACGGGCAGCTGCTCTACCCGGTCAAGGGTGCCACCATCGTGGGCAACGGTCCGCAGGCGCTCAAGCGCGTGACGATGATCGGCAACGACCTCAAGCTCGACACGGGCGTGGGCGTGTGCGGCAAGGAAGGCCAGAGCGTGCCGGTGGGCGTGGGCCAGCCCACGCTGCGCATCGAGGGCCTGACGGTGGGCGGCACCGCCTGAGCGCCAGGCCGCCCCGGCCCGCTCGCAGGCTTCAGGCGCCGGAGGCCGCCCGCTCGCCCGGGCTGGCCGCGGGCCGGGACACGAGCCACAGGCCGGCGAAGGTCAGTGCCCCGTTGAGCACCAGCAGCTCCAGGCCGATCTCGTAGCCCCCGAACCAGGCACGCTGGTTCGTGTCCACCACCGCGCACAGCAGCGGCGCGGCCAGCGCCACCGCCGGCACGAGGCGGTCGCGCACGCTGCGCCGCGTGAATAGGCCAAAAGCGTACAGCCCGAGCAGCGGGCCGTAGGTGTAGCCCGCGATCTTCAGGATCAGGCCGATCATGCTCGGGTCATCCACGGCGCGAAAGCCCAGCACGAGGGCCAGGAAGAGCGCGGCGAATGCCAGGTGCACGCGCTGGCGGATGCGCCGCTTCTTCGCCTCGTCCCAGTCCTGGCGCGCGTCCATGCGCAGCAGATCGATGCAGGTGCTGGAGGTGAGCGCGGTGAGCGCCCCGTCGGCGCTCGGAAAGAGCGCGGAGATGAGCGCCACGATGAAGACGAGCTGCACCCAGGCGGGCAGCTGCTGCATCACCACCGCCGGGAACAGGCGGTCGCCCCGCTCAGGCATGCCCACCTGTTGCGCCAGCAGGTGCAGCAGCCCGCCCAGGTACAGGAAGAGCGCCACCACCGAGAACAGCACCACCGACAGCACGAGCACGTTCTTCTGCGAGTCACGCTGCGTGCGCACCGAGATGCTCTTTTGCATCATCTCCTGGTCCAGCCCCGTCATCGCGATCGTGATGAAGGCCCCGGCCACGATCTGCTTGAGCCAGAAGGTCCGGCTCATCGGGTCGGTGCCGAAGACGGTGGACAGCCCCGCCTCGCCGATGCGCGTCAGCCCCTGGGGTACGGAGAGGTCCAGGCGGCCCAGGAGCATGCCCGTGCACACGAGCAGCCCGCCCACCATGCAGGCGGTCTGCAGGGTGTCGGTCCACACGATCGTCTTCACGCCCCCTTCCAGGGTGTAGAGCACGATCATCAGCACGAGCACCGCCGCAGTGAGCCAGAAGGGCACACCGAAGGACTCCAGGATCAGGTCCTGCAGGATGCGCACCACGAGGTACAGCCGGGCGGTCGCCCCCAGCGTGCGCGACAGGATGAAGAAGCCCGCGCCGGTGCGGTGCGAGCTCGACCCCAGGCGCTCGGCCAGGAAGCCGTAGATCGAGGTGACCTGCGTGCGGTAGTACAGCGGCAGCAGCACGAAGGCCACGACAAGGTAGCCGAGCACGTGGCCGAGCACGATCTGCAGGTAGGTGTAGCCGTTGGCGCCGACGAAGCCGGGCACGCTCACGAACGTCACGCCCGACAGCGACGTGCCCACCATGCCAAAAGCCACCAGCCCCCAGTGGCTGCGGCGGCTGCCGATGAAGAAGTCGGCGCTGCTGGCCCCGCGCGACGTGCGCCAGGCCACCGCCAGCAGCAACGCGAAGTAGCCGAGCACGACGCTCAGGAGCAGTCCGGGTGACATCGGTCGCGCCCTCCCGCTCAGGCCCGCTGCGCCGCCTCAGGCCGGGGTGGCAGCCCCGCGGCCTGCGCGGCGAGCGTGCCCACCTCTTCGTAGATCGCCACGATCGTCTCGCGCGTGCGCGGATGTACCCGGTTGGACAGCAGCACGTGAAACGCGCCCGAGGTGCGATCGATCCACAGCGCGCAGCCGGTGAAGCCGGTGTGGCCGGTGCTGCCGGCCGGGTAACGCGCGCCGCGCGCGCGAGAGAAGGCCGACTCCACGTCCCAGCCCAGCGAGCGGCGGTCGGCCACGGCGGCCGGGCTGGCCACCTCGAGCATGTGCGCCACCGCCGCTTCGGAGAGCACGCGCGCGCCGTCGAGCTCGCCCCCTCGCACGATCATGCGCGCAAAACGCGCGAGGTCGGCCGCCGTGCTGAACAGGCCCGCGTGGCCAGCCACGCCGCCCATGCGGCGCGCGGTCGGATCGTGCACATGCCCGCGCAGCATCGTGGCCCGGGAGCCGGAGGCACCCCCTTCCGAAGGCTGGCCGCCGGCCACCGGTGAGTCGCTCCACTCGGTGGGCACGAGGCGGGGCAGCGGGTGGCGCGACAGCGGCAGGTAGCCGCTGTCGCGCATGCGCAGGGGTCCGAAGATCCAGTCCTGCACGAGCACGTCCAACGAGCGGCCGGCCGTGCGCTCGGCGATCCGCCCGAGCAGGATGAAGTTCACGTCCGAATAGCGAAAGAAGGTGCCCGGTGCATGCGTGGGCACGCTCGCGCAGGCGCGCTCGAGCGCCGCCTGCGCGCCCTGCCAGGGCTGGGCCAGCGACAGGCTCGCCGGCAGGCCCGACGTGTGGGTGAGCAGGTGGCGCAGCGTGATGGCGCTGCCGCCGGCGAAGTCACCCAGGTGCCGGCTCACGGGGTCTTCGGGACGCACGAGCCCCTCTTGCATCAGGCGCGCCATGACGGTGGCCGTGCACACGACCTTGGTGAGCGAGGCGCAGTCGTAGACGGCCTGCTCGTCCAGTGGCTCGGGCGCAGGCTCCAGCGCCCGCTGCCCGACGGCACGGCGCCACGATGCGCCCGCGCGCTCCACGTGCACCACTGCGCCGGGCATGCGGCCTTCGGCCACGCCCTTCTCGAGCACCGCCTGCAGCCGCTCGAGCGCGCCTGTGTCGAGCGCAGGCCTGGCTGCCGCCGGGGACGCACCCGCAGGCGCGTTGGCGTGCGAGCCGGTCACGAGCAGTCCTGCGGCCGCCGCGGCGGCCTGGCACCACGTGCGGCGTGACCAGCCCGCACACCGGGCCGGCCGGGCGTGCCACGGCGGGCGTGGGCGACGGATGGAAGGGGCATGGGGCACGGGGTCACACGTAGCGGGGGGCAAGGGACGGGCCCACACCGGGCCGGCGAACCGAGCATAGCCGCCCCACCCGCCGCACGCCTCGCCGCAAACCTCGATCGGCACGGGAGGCCGCCCGTGTTACATTCAACCCATGCGTTTCACCGCACGCCCCTTTTACTTTGCGTACTTTTGCTTCTCGTGCCGCCCGGCGGCTGGAGAGGGCACCGCATAAGCGAAAGCAGCGTCCCGAACCAGACAAACCGCCGGCAACCCCGGCGGTTTTTTGTTTTCCGGGCCCCCGAAAGCACATCGCACCCCGCCGCACGACGCACACCCCGAGGAGGACTTCCGATGCCCAGCCGCCCCGCTTCCACCGCCGCCGAGGACTGGTATGCGCACACCGAGAAGACCAGCCGCATCGACGACCAGCGCATCAGGCAGGTGACGCCCTTGCCGCCGCCGGAACACCTGATCCGCTTCTTCCCGATCGCCGGCACGCCGGTGGAGCAGCTCGTGGGCGACACGCGCCAGGCCGTGCGCCGCATCCTGCAGGGGCAGGACGACCGGATGCTCGTGATCATCGGGCCGTGCTCGATCCATGACCCGGCAGCCGCCCTCGAGTACGCGCGGCGCCTGTTGGCCGAGCGCACGCGGTTCGCCGACACGCTCGAGGTCGTGATGCGCGTGTACTTCGAAAAGCCCCGCACCACCGTGGGCTGGAAGGGGCTGATCAACGACCCCTACCTGGACGAGAGCTACCGCATCCACGAGGGGCTGCGCATCGCGCGCCAGCTGCTGCTGGAGATCAACCGCCTGGGCGTGCCTGCCGCCGGCGAGTTCCTCGACACGATCAGCCCGCAGTACATCGCCGACCTCGTGAGCTGGGGCGCGATCGGCGCGCGCACCACGGAGAGCCAGGTGCACCGCGAGCTCGCCTCGGGGCTGTCTGCGCCGATCGGCTTCAAGAACGGGACGGATGGCAACATCAAGATCGCGATCGACGCGATCCAGGCCGCGGCGCGGCCGCACCACTTCCTGTCGGTGCACAAGAACGGGCAGGTGGCGATCGTCGACACCGCGGGCAACCCGGACTGCCACGTCATCCTGCGCGGGGGCAAGACCCCGAACTACGACGCCGCCAGCGTGGCGGCGGCCTGTCGCGAGATCGAGGCAGCGAAGCTCGCGTGCCGGGTGATGGTGGATTTCAGCCACGCCAACTCCAGCAAGCAGCACCAGCGCCAGGTCGACGTCGCGCGCGACATCGCCGACCAGGTGGGCGGCGGCAGCCGCTGCATCTTCGGCGCGATGGTGGAAAGCCACCTCCATGGCGGCGCACAGAAGTTCAGCCCCGGCCGGGACGACCCGGCGAAGCTGGCCTATGGCCAGAGCATCACCGATGCGTGCATCGGCTGGGACGACTCGGTGCAGGTGCTCGAGACGCTGAGCGCGGCGGTGCGCCAGCGGCGCGCGCGCTGACGCCGGGGCGGGCTCAGTCGGGCTGCTGCGCCAGGCGCTGGCTGCGCCAGTAGACGTCGTCGCCCCCGCGACCGTCGAGGTTGGCGCGGTTGAGCACGCGCGCGAGGACGAAGAGCAGGTCCGACAGGCGGTTGAGGTACTGGCGCGGCGCCTCGTTGATGGGCTCGGCCAGGCCCAGGTGGACCACGGCGCGCTCCGCGCGGCGGGCGATGGTGCGGCTGACATGCGCCAAGGCGGCGCTGCGCGTGCCGGCGGGCAGGATGAACTCCTTCAGGCGTGGCAGATGCGCGTTGTAGTGCGCCAGCGCCTCGTCCAGCCGCGCCACGGCCTGCGCCTTGAGCAGCTCGTAGCCGGGTATCGAGAGCTCCCCGCCGAGGTTGAAGAGCTCGTGCTGGACGGTCACCAGCAGCTCGCGCACGTCTGCGGGCAGTGGCTCGGCCAGCAGCACGCCTAGTGTGGAGTTCAGCTCGTCGACCTCACCCATCGCCTGCACGCGCAAGTGATCCTTGGGCACGCGCGAGCCGTCGCCCAGGCCCGTGGTGCCGTCGTCGCCGGTGCGCGTGGCGATCTGGGTCAGGCGGTTGCTCATGGGTGCGGGCAGCGGGAGAAATGGGGTCGGGGATGGTAGCAGCGGCACTGCCCGCAGCCGGCCTTGCTCCTAGAATCGCCCCACGACGACGCCGCGCGCCCACCGGATCCACCGACCACGCGCGGCGGCGCCCGACCCTCAGGAGACGATGGCCATGAACGCCCCGCTGCCCAGCCACGCGATGCCCGCGGTCGAACCGCGCCCGGTGCCCGGCGCCATGCTCGAGGCCTTGCGCGCGCGCTTCGGCGAGCGCTGCTCCACCGCGCCGGCGGTGCGCGAGCAGCATGGGCGCGACGAGTCGCCCTTTCCGGTGACGCCGCCGGAGGTCGTCGTCTTCTGCGAGAGCATCGAAGACGTGAGCGCGGTGCTGCGCCTGGCCGATGCGCACGCGGTGCCCGTGATCGCCTACGGCACGGGCTCGTCGCTGGAGGGGCACCTGCTGGCCGTGCAAGGCGGCGTGAGCGTGGATGTCAGCCGCATGACGAAGATCGTGCAGCTGCACCCCGAGGACCTGACGGTGACGGTGCAAGCCGGCGTCACGCGCGAGCAGCTCAACCGCGAGATTCGCGACAGTGGTCTCTTCTTTCCCATCGACCCCGGCGCGAACGCGAGCCTGGGGGGTATGGCCGCCACGCGGGCCAGCGGCACGAACGCTGTGCGCTACGGCACGATGCGCGAGAACGTGCTGGGCCTGACCGTGGTCACGGCCACGGGCGAGGTGATCCGCACGGGCACGCGCGCCACGAAGTCGAGCGCAGGCTACGACCTCACGCGGCTCATGGTGGGCAGCGAAGGCACGCTCGGGGTGATCTGCGAGGTCACGCTCAAGCTGCACCCGCTGCCTGAGGCCGTGAGCGCAGCGATCTGCCAGTTCCCCGACGTGAACTCGGCCGTGCGCGCGACGATCCAGATGATCCAGATGGGCGTGCCGATCGCACGCTGCGAGCTGCTCGACGCCAACGCCGTGCGCGTGGTGAGCGCGCACAGCCAGCTCGGGCTGCGCGAGGCCCCGATGCTGCTGATGGAGTTCCACGGCAGCCCGGCCAGCGTGCAGGAACAGGCCGAGACCGTGCAGGCCCTCACCGCCGACTGCGGCGGGCAGGATTTCCAGTGGGCCACCACCCCCGAGGAGCGCACGCGGCTGTGGACGGCGCGGCACAAGGCCTACTTTGCGGGCATGGCGGCCAACCCCGGCTGCCGCTCCGTCACCACCGACACCTGCGTGCCGATCTCGCGCCTGGCCGAGATCATCGATGTGTCGGTGCTCGACGCCGACGCCTCGGGGCTGCCGTACTACATCGTGGGTCACGTGGGCGACGGCAACTTCCACCTGGCCTATCTCGTCAAGGACGGCGATGCGGCCGAACGCGACATCGCCGAGGCCCTGTCGCACCGCATGGTGCAGCGCGCGATCGCGCTCGGGGGCACCTGCACGGGCGAACACGGCATCGGGCTGCACAAGATCGGCTTTCTGGTCGAGGAAGCCGGCGAGGGGGCGGTGCAGATGATGCGCACCCTCAAGCGCGCGCTCGACCCGAAGAACATCCTCAACCCGGGCAAGATCTTCACGCTCTAGCCTCGTCGAGCCGAGCCGAGGCGGGCGGTAGGCCATCGGGCCCCCAGGGCCCGGCGTGTGAGACCATGCGGCTCAATGAACCGCAACGTGCTTCTGCTCGCGTTCTGTCAGGGCATGTTCCTGACGAACAACGTCACCTTCATCGCGATCAACGGCCTGATGGGCCTGGCGCTGGCGCCCGTGGGGTGGATGGCCACGCTGCCGGTGATGGGCTACGTGGTGGGGGCCGCACTCAGCGCACCGGTGGTGGCGCGCCTGCAGCGAGCGCACGGGCGCAAGCGCTCGTTCCAGATCGGGCTGGTGGTGGCGATCCTGGCGGCCGCCCTTTGCGCCTATGCCGCCCACTCGCGCCAGTTCTGGCTGCTCGTGGCCGCCACGCTCGTGGCGGGCTTCTACAGCGCCAACGCGTCGCTGTATCGCTTCGCGGGGCCGGAGCTCGCGCCGGCGGCCTTCAAGGAGCGCGCGATCTCGCTCGTGCTGGCCGGCGGCATCATCGGCGCCTTCATCGGGCCCAACCTCGCAAGCGCCACGCGGCTGGCCGCGGGCGAGCCCTTCGTGGGCTCGTACCTGGCGCTGATCCCGGTGGCGCTGGCGGGGCTGGCGGCGCTGTCCTTCATCCGCTTTCCCGAACACCAGGCGCCGGCGCCAGGCGCGAGCTCGGGGCGCTCGGTGGCCGAACTCGCTCGCCAGCCCGTGTTCCTCGTGGCGGTGGCCGCCGGTGCGCTCGGGTACGGGGTGATGAACCTGCTGATGGCGGCCACGCCGATCGCGATGCAGCAGTGCCAGCACCCCTTCGAGCGCGCCGCGCTCGTGCTCGAGTGGCATGTGCTCGGGATGTTCGTGCCGGGCTTCTTCACGGGTCACCTCATCAAGCGCTTCGGTGCGCTGCCGGTGATGGGCGTGGGCGCGGGACTGAACCTGCTGTGCGTGGCGGTGGCGCTGTCGGGCGTGGACCTGATGCAGTTCCTCGTGGCGCTGGCCGTGCTCGGGGTGGGCTGGAACTTCCTCTTCACCGGTGCCACGACGCTCTTCACCGAGGCCTACCGGCCCGAGGAGAAGAACAAGGCCCAGGGCGCAATGGACACCTGCGTGTTCGCGACCATGGCCGTGACGTCGTTCTCTTCCGGCGCACTCGTGACGACCCAGGGCTGGACGTGGCTGAACCTGGGCTCGCTCGTGCCGATCGGCCTGGTGACGGGTGCGCTGCTGTGGCTCGCCTGGGTCAGGCGTCGCTCACCCCCAGGCGCTCCAGCAGCCCGTTGAGCTCCTCCAGGGAGCCGAAGGCGATCGCGATCTCGCCGGTCTCGCCGCGCCGCGTGCGTCGCTTGATGCGGATCTCCACCGCCGCCGCGAGCCGGTCGGCGAGCTGCTCCTCGATCCTGGCCAGGTCACGCGACTTGTCGGCCTTCATGCGCAGCAGGGGCTGCTGGCGCCCGGGCTTGAGCGTGGTGGCGACGAACTTCTCGGTCTCGCGCACCGAGAGCTTGCGCGAGGCGACCTCGGCAGCCGCCAGGATCTGCTGCGCCGGCTCGAGCGCGAGCAGGGCGCGTGCATGCCCCATCTCGAGGTCACCGGCCATGAGCATCGCCTGCACGGGCTGCGCGAGTTGCAACAGCCGCAGCAGGTTCGTCGCCGCGCTGCGCGAGCGTCCGACGGCCTGCGCCGCACGCTCGTGCGTCATGCCGAACTCGCTCACCAGGCGCTGCAGACCCTTGGCCTGCTCCAGGGGGTTGAGATCCTCGCGCTGGATGTTCTCGATGAGCGCCATCGCCGCAGCGGCTTCGTCGCCCACTTCGCGCACGAGCACCGGCACATCGGCCAGGCCCGCCAGCCGCGCGGCACGAAAGCGCCGCTCGCCGGCGATGATCTCGTAGCGCCCGGCCTCGGGCGGCCCGACGGGGCGCACGAGCACGGGCTGCATCACGCCCTGGGAGCGGATGCTCTCGGCAAGCTCGTAGAGCGCGCCTTCGTCCATGCGCGTGCGCGGCTGGTACTTGCCGGCCTGCAGCCGCTCCAGCGGCAGCGAGGTGGGCTGCTGTGCCGCCGCACCCGGCTCGGCGAGCTGCGGGCCCAGCAGGTTCTCCAGGCCGCGCCCCAGGCCCTTGGGCTTTTTCGTCACCATGCATCCACCATGGGGCGCGATTGTCCACCACCGCGCGGCCGATGCGTGCACGAGACGCCTGCGACCCGTCGTGCGGCCGCTGCCCGCGTGGTGGCCGCGCCATGGCTTATGCTCGTCCGGCGGTGGGTCGTGCGGTTCCCACCCCGCATGCGCCGCAGAAAGGCAAGCGATGGTTACCAAGGTCTTTGTCGACGGGCAGGAAGGCACCACCGGGCTGCAGATCCACGAGCGGCTCGCGCGCCGCGGTGACGTCGAGTTGCTGCAGATCGATCCCGAGCGCCGCAAGGACGAGGCCGAACGGGCGCGCTTGCTCAACGCCGCTGACATCGCCTTCCTGTGCCTGCCCGACGAGGCCGCACGTGCGTCGGCAGCGCTCGTGACGAACCCGCGCACCTGCGTGATCGATGCGAGCACGGCGCACCGCACGGTGCCGGGCTGGGTCTACGGCCTGCCCGAGCTGGCACCGGGGCAGCGCGACGCGCTGCGCGGCGCCACCCGAATTGCCAACCCGGGCTGCCACGCCACCGCCTTCATCCTGCTGCTGCGCCCGCTCGTGGATGCCGGCCTCGTGCCGCCCGCGCTGCCCGTCTCGGCAACGTCGATCACGGGCTACTCGGGCGGGGGCAAGAAGATGATCGCCCAGTACGAGGCGGCCGCACGGCCCGGAGGCGACGCGAGCCTGGCCTCGCCGCGACCCTACGCGCTCGGCCTGGCCCACAAGCATCTGCCGGAGATGACGGCACACACGGGCCTGCAGACCCGGCCGCTGTTCGTGCCGGTGGTGGCCAACTTCTACAAGGGGCTCGCCGTGAGCGTGCCGCTGCACCTTTCCCAACTGGCTCCCGGGGCCACAGCCGCCACGCTGCAGCGCGCCCTGGAGGACCGTTATGGCGGCGAGCGCTTCGTGCGCGTGAAGCCCCTATCGGACCCCGACACGCTGGCCAACGGCTTCTTCGACGTGCAGGCCTGCAACGACACGAACCGGGCCGAGATCTTCGTCTTCGCCGGCCCGGACCAGGCGCTGCTGGTGGCGCGGCTGGACAACCTGGGCAAGGGTGCCAGCGGCGCGGCCATCCAGGCCATGAACGTGCGTCTGGGCTGGGACGAGGCGACCGGGCTCCTGGCCTGAGCCAGGCGGTGCCCACCCCTGCCCAGGCTGACCCATTTTGTCAGTGAGCGCTCGCCTCGACTTCGGGTGCGAGGCGATAGTGGTAGCCGTAGGCGTCGACGAAGCCCAGCCGCCGGTACACCGTCAGTGCGGCCGCGTTGTCGGCGTCGACCTGCAGGTAACCGATGCGCGCACCGGCCTCGTACGCTTCGCGCAGCACGCTGGCGCACAGTGCCGTGGCCAGTCCGCGCCCGCGCGCGGCGGGCGCCGTGCAGACGTCGTACAGGCCAGCGAGCTCGCCGTCGCGCGCGACCTGCGCGCAGGCAACGACTTCGGACTGCGCCCCCTGGCGCCAGACACACCCCCTGTAAGGCACCGGGGACGCGCGCAGGCGCTGCGCGTGCGCCGCGATCTCAGCCATGCTCGAGCCGCGCAGCAGGCCCACTGCCAGGGCGTAGTCGTCTGCGCCCGTGGCCTGG
>CAILKA010000400.1 GCA_903834645.1 uncultured beta proteobacterium | reverse complement strand
CCGTGAAGAACAACTTCGGCTTCGGCGGCACCAACGGGACGCTCGTTTTCCGCCGCGCCTGAAGGCGCGGCGCGCACCACTGGGCGGCTGCCATGCGTGCACCGCCTGCCTTCGAAGTGACGCTGCGCGATGCGCCCGGCTGGCGGGCTGCGCAGGCCGTGCTGTGGGCACTGGCCGGAGCCGGGCTCGGAGCCTGGCTGGGTGCGGCGCTGGACGGGCAGTTCGACCACGGCCTGGCCGGGTTCTTCGGCGGCGAGCCTGCGGGCGCACAGGCGCTGGCGGAGGTGGCAAGGGCAGCCGCAAGCCTGACGCTCGCGTTGCTGGCCGGCGTCATCGGGTGGCGGCTCGCCCGGCCCGTGCAGGCGCGGCTGCGCTGGAGCGGCCAGCGCTGGGAACTCGGCACGCTGGAGGCCTGGCAGCCGGCCGGGCTGCAGTCGATGCTCGACCTGGGTGGCTGGTTGCTGCTGCGGGTGCAGCCGCAGGGCGGCCGCGCGCGCTGGATCGGCGTGTCGGACGCTTCCATCGGATCGTCCGCACACCTGCTGCGCGCTGCGCTATATTGCGCGCCCTGCGTAGATCCGGGCCGTGCCGACGAGGACCGCGCCCGCTCCTGAATGTCCGAAGCGGATGCCGACGCGCTACTCGTCGAGCGCGTCAAGCGCGGTGACGCGCGCGCCTTCGAACTCCTGGTGCTGAAGTACCGCCGGCGCATCGAGCGCCTGGTGGCTCGCATCGTGCGCGATCCCGATTCGGTGGCCGATGTGGCGCAGGAGACCTTCATCCGCGCCTACCGCGCGCTGCCGAACTTTCGCGGCGACAGCGCCTTCTACACGTGGCTGTACCGCATCGCGGTGAACACGGCCCGCAAGGAGGCGGCCGACCAGCGGCGCGACCCCGTGATCAGCGAATCGGCGCTGGCCCAGGGCGATGACGAGAACGATGAAACTTCCCGCGCGGAAGCCACACTAACGGACGGTGAGACGCCGGAGTCGGTGCTGGCGGGCCGGGAGATTGCCCAGGCCGTGAACGCTGCCGTGGAGGCGTTGTCGGAGGATCTGCGCCAGGCGGTGACGCTGCGCGAGATCGAGGGATTGAGCTATGAAGAGATTGCCCAGGTGATGAACTGCCCGATCGGAACGGTGCGCTCGCGGATCTTCCGTGCGCGCGAGGCCATCGCGCAGCGGGTGCGCCCGATGCTCGACACGCCTCAAGGGAGGCGCTGGTGAGCGCGCCCGAGCGTGCGCAGGCCGACGCCCGCGAGGCGATGTCGGCGCTGGCCGATGGCGAGCTCGGGCACGGCCCGGGAGCCGGGCCCGGCGGCGCGCCCGATCTCGACCTCGCCCTGGACCAGGCGCTTGCCCAGTGGCGCGACGATGCCGGCGCGCGCCAAGCCTGGAGCACCTATCACACGATCGGCGACGTGCTGCGCTCGCAGGAGCTGGCACGCCACGCCGGCGGCGACGAGGCCTTCCTGGCCTCGCTGCGCACGCGGCTGGCGCAGGAGCCGGTGGTGCTCGCGCCCGATGCCGGGCTGACCGAGGCCGTGCGGCGCAGTGCCGCAGCCCAGGACTCGGCCCGGCGCCGTGCCCACTGGCGCGCGCCGGCATGGCTGGGCGCGTCGGCCGCTGCAGCCGGCGTGGCCGCAGTGGCGGCCGTGTTGTGGGTGGTGCAGGGGCAGGAGGCCGAGCCAGGGGCCCCGGTGCTCGCGCAGGCCCCTGCGGGACTGCCTGCGACGCCTGCCACGCCTGGGACGCCGGCGTGGCAACGCGGCAGCGCATTGGCGGTGCAGCCGGTGGCGGTGCAGCCGCTTGCGCGCGCGCCTGCTGCCGCAGGGGTCGCCCCGGGCCCGGGTGCCGGTGCACTCGAGGACTACCTGCGCGTGCACCAGGGCTCGCCGCGCGTGCCCGCCCCGGTCAAGCTCGAGGCCGAGGGCTGGACGCTCGTGCGCGTGCCCGAAGGCTACGAGCTCCAGGGCGCCGTGCGGCGCCTGGCCGAGCGGGCCGCGACTGGCGGCACACCCGCCTCGATGCCCTTGCCGGGTGCGGCCTTGCCTCAGCAGCTGCAGGCGGTCTACCGGCGCGGTGCACAGCGCGTATCCGTGTTCATCGACCCGGTCTCGCCGGGCCAGCCGGCCGAGCCGCTGGCCCTGCGCGCCGGTGCGACGACCGTCTTGATGGTGCCCCACGAACAGGGCGCCTTCGTCACCGTGATGGGCGAGGTTCCCCTGCCCACGCTGCAGCAGTTTGCCGGTGCCCTGAAGCGGCACCCTTGAAACCCTCGAGAGGATGATGATGCAAGCGAGTACGACTTTGGATGTGCACGGGTGCGCGCAGGCGGCTCGGTCCGGGGCCGTTGGCCCGAATCGTTCTGCGGCAACCGGGTCGGTTGTGCGCGCCTGGCTCGGGCGCCTGGGCCTGGGGCTGGCCATCGCGCTGACGGGCGTGGCGGCCTTCACGCCGGTGCAGGCGCGTGCGCAGCAGCTGCCCGACTTTGCGGACCTGGCCGAGCGCGTGGGCCCGTCGGTGGTGAACATCCGCACGATGGAGCGTGCGAGCTCGCGCGGCACGCCCGAGGTGCCGCCCGGCATGGAGGAGTTCTTCCGCCGCTTCGGCATTCCGATGCCGGGGCCGGGCCAGCGCCGCGGCAACCCGCAGGAGGAGGAGCAGCCCATGCAGCGCGGGGTGGGCTCGGGCTTCATCGTGTCGGCCGACGGCTTCGTGATGACCAATGCGCACGTGGTGGACGGCGCCGACGAGGTGCTGGTGACGCTGCCCGACAAGCGCGAGTTCAAGGCCAAGATCGTGGGCCTGGACAAGCGCAGCGACGTGGCGGTGGTGAAGATCGATGCCACGGGCCTGCCTGCGGTGAAGATCGGCGACACCAACAAGCTGCGCGTGGGCGAGTGGGTGATGGCCATCGGCTCGCCCTTCGGCCTGGAGAACACCGTGACGGCGGGCATCGTGAGCGCCAAGCAGCGCGACACGGGCGAGCTGCTGCCGCTGATCCAGACGGACGTGGCCATCAACCCGGGCAACTCGGGCGGCCCGCTCATCAACCTGCGCGGCGAGGTGGTGGGCATCAACTCGCAGATCTACAGCCGCTCCGGGGGCTTCATGGGCATCAGCTTCGCGATCCCGATCGACGAGGCGATGCGTGTGGCTGACCAGCTGCGCACGAACGGTCGCGTCTCGCGCGGGCGCATCGGCGTGCAGATCGCCCCGGTCACGAAGGACGTGGCCGAGTCGATCGGCCTGGGCAAGCCCGTGGGGGCGCTCGTGCGCAGCGTCGAGCCCGGTGGCCCCGCCGAGAAGGCGGGCCTGGAGCCGGGGGACATCATCACGCGCGTGGACGGCAAGGCGGTGGAGCGCTCCACCGATCTGCCGCGGTTCATTGGCGCGATCAAGCCGGGCGCGCGCACGACGCTGCAGGTGTTTCGCCGCGGCCAGTCGCGCGACCTGCCGTTGACGGTGGCCGAGTTCGAAGCCGACCAGCCTGCACGCCGCACACCGGCCGAGCAGCCGGGTGCACCGGCGCAGAAGAACGCGCTGGGGATTTCCGCCACCGACCTGACCGAGGCCCAGAAGCGCGACCTCAAGGTCAAGGGCGGCGTGCGCATCGAGGCGGTGGAGGGTGCGGCCGCGCGGGCCGGCTTGCGCGAAGGCGACGTGATCCTGTCCTTCGACAACACCGAGGTGGCAGACCTCAAGCAGTTCAACCAGCTCGTGGCCAAGGCGGAGAAGTCGCGCGCGGTGAGCGTGCTCGTGCGCCGTGGCGAGTGGGTGAACTACTTCGTGATCCGGCCGACGCGCTGAGGCGGCCGGACCGGGGCGGCTCGGGTTCGCAACCCGAGCCGGATGCGGGGGCATTTCGCCTGACGAAATGCCCCCGCGCACTTTCCGGGGGCGGGCGCCGCCCGGAAGTGAGCGTTCCCCCACTTCCGGCCATGCCAGGGGCGGGCGATTCCTGCTGCCTCAGTCTAGAATCCGGGATTGGCAGGCGGTTTTTCGTGCGCTGAAGGGATCAGCGCACACGTTCCTTGGGGTTCTCACGGGGGCCGCCAGCCAGCGCGCGACGTGCCGGCGCAACGTGTTGAAAAGCTGTTGACAACTTTCCCTGTTGGGAGCTCGCAACGGCCGGAAATCCAGTATTGGCGCGGGTTTCCGTCCGGTCGATTGGTCTACAATGACCTTCCAACAAAGCAGTTGCCAAGTCTTCTTGTTGGTAGGCGCGTCACCCTTTTGACGCGCCTTTTTTTTGCCTGTCCGGCCCGCTCATGGACCACATCCGCAACTTCTCCATCATCGCCCACATCGACCACGGCAAGAGCACGCTGGCCGATCGCATCATCCAGCGCTGCGGGGGCCTGAGCGATCGCGAGATGGAGGCACAGGTGCTGGACTCGATGGACATCGAGCGCGAGCGCGGCATCACCATCAAGGCGCAGACCGCTGCGCTGAGCTACACCGCGCGCGATGGCCGCATCTACAACCTCAACCTCATCGACACGCCCGGGCATGTGGACTTCTCGTATGAGGTGAGCCGCTCGCTCTCGGCCTGCGAGGGTGCACTGCTCGTGGTGGACGCGAGCCAGGGCGTGGAGGCGCAGACGGTGGCCAACTGCTACACCGCGCTCGACCTGGGCGTGGAGGTGGTGCCGGTGCTCAACAAGATGGACCTGCCGCAGGCCGATCCGGATCGCGCCAAGCAGGAGATCGAGGACGTGATCGGCATCGACGCGGCCGATGCGATCCCGTGCTCGGCCAAGACCGGCCAGGGCATCGACGACATCCTGGAGGCGGTCATCGCGCGCATGCCCGCGCCGCGCGGCAACCCTGCCGGGCCGCCACGGGCGATGGTCATCGACAGCTGGTTCGACAACTACGTGGGCGTGGTGATGCTCGTGCGCGTGGTGGACGGGGTGCTGCGCCGCGGCGACCGCATCCGGCTGATGGCCACGAACTCGGTCTACGGCATCGAGCAGCTGGGCGTGTTCACGCCCAAGGCGCTGCCGCGCGAGGCGCTGCAGGCCGGCGAAGTGGGTTTCGTGATCGCCGGCATCAAGGAGCTGCACGCGGCCAAGGTGGGCGACACCGTCACGCTCGAGAAGAAGCTGCCCAACAACGCCGGCCCGGCCAGCCAGGCGCTGCCGGGCTTCAAGGAGATCCAGCCGCAGGTCTTCGCGGGCCTGTACCCGACCGAGGCCAGCGAGTACGACCAGCTGCGCGACGCGCTGGAAAAGCTCAAGCTCAACGACAGCTCGCTGCGCTTCGAGCCCGAGGTGAGCCAGGCGCTGGGCTTCGGGTTCCGCTGCGGCTTCCTGGGGCTGCTGCACATGGAGATCGTGCAGGAGCGCCTGGAGCGCGAGTTCGACCAGGATCTGATCACCACGGCGCCAAGCGTGGTCTACCAGGT
>CAILKA010000399.1 GCA_903834645.1 uncultured beta proteobacterium | reverse complement strand
TCACGTATAGGTCAGTCGCAAAAATTAGCGCCCGCCGGTCGCAACACTGTGGCGCGAGTCGCAACTAATCTGGCGCCCTACGGGCGGTACACCTCACACGTCGATATTCGCCGCCCTCAACGCATTCGTCTCGATGAAGTCCCGCCGCGGCTCCACCTCGTCGCCCATGAGCATCGTGAAGACGCGGTCGGCCTCGATGGCGTCGTCGATCTGCACGCGCAGCAGCCGGCGCACGTTGGGATCCATCGTGGTCTCCCACAGCTGCCCGGGGTTCATCTCGCCCAGGCCCTTGTAGCGCTGGCGGCTCACGGCACCTTCGGCCTGCGCCATGAGCCAGGCCATGGCGGCGCGGAAGTCTGCGGCCTTGTGCTCCTTCTGGCGCTCGCCCTCGCCGCGGCGCACTACGGCATCGGCTGAAAGCAGGCCCTTGAAAGTGCGGCCGGCCGAGGCCAGAGCCTCGTAGTCGGCGCCATGCACGAAGTCCGCCGTGATCACGCTACTCTTGACGTTGCCGTGGTGGCGGCGGCTCACGCGCAGGTGGTGCTTGTCGGTGCGTGCGTCGTACTCGGCGGCCACCTCGGCATCGTGCAGCGCAGCCTGCATGGCTGCGGCACTGGCCTCGGCCTGTGCGGCCGTGTCGAGGTTGATGGTCAGCCCGTCGGAAAGCGCCCGCAGCGCCTCCACGTCCATCCAGTTCGACAAGCGCTCGATCACATTGGTGGCCAGCACGTACTGGCGCGCAAGCTCCTCGAGCGCACTGCCCGAGATAACGGGCTGGCCCTCACCCGCGCCGGCAGGCAGCACCACGGCGCTGTCCAGTGCCACGCGCAGCAGGTAGCCGTCGAGCTCGTGCGCGTCCTTGAGGTACTGCTCTTGCTTGCCGTGCTTGACCTTGTACAGCGGCGGCTGCGCGATGTAGATGTGGCCGCGCTCCACGAGCTCGGGCATCTGGCGGTAGAAGAAGGTCAGCAGCAGCGTGCGGATGTGCGCACCGTCGACGTCGGCATCGGTGTTGTGGCAGCACAGGCCACCCATGCCGGCCACGAAGTTCTCGTCGCCTTCCACCGAGAAGTCGTAGACGTTGCCGTTGCTGGCCGTCACGGTCTCGATCGAGGTGATGGGCAGCCCGATGAGGTCGCCATCGATCGGCGTGAGGCGCCGGTTCTTGTCGTTCGTGCCAGGCCGCGCCAGGGTATGGCGCAGGCGCTCGGCACCGGCGTGGTCACGCCAGGCGGGCTCGATCTTGCGCAGGTCGTCCTTGGCGCAGACGGTGATGCTCCAGTAGGGGTGGCGCGTCTCGCAAGGCTCGTCGCGCACGAGGCGCTGCACGCCGTCTGGCTGGTGCTGCGAGAGCGAGGCCACCACGCCGAAGGACGACAGCAGGTACATCAGGCCGCTGGCCAGGTCGTACGACGCAGTGGTGAAGGCCACATGCTTGTCGTTGACCGTGCCGTCGCCCAGCAGGTAGCCGCGCAGGAAGGCCAGGCGCATGTCTTCGTCGACGTTGAAGACGAGGTCCGGCACGCGCTTGGTGAGCGAGGTGGCCCCTTCGAAGCCGAAGAGGTGCTGCCACGCCAGCGCCGCCACCCGGTTCACGAGCTTGAGCTCGGCGGCGCGCTCGGCCTGCTGGTACAGGATCGGCAGCTGGCCGAAGACGGCGTGCGCGTGATCCGTCATCTCCTGGGCAAAGCGGGCGTTGCCTTGGCCGATCGACAGCCGCACGCCGTTGCGCGGCGAGCATGATCCCTCGGCCACGTAGAAGCCCAGCAGCGTCATCAGCGAGGCGTTCACCGGCAGCTTGCGGCCGATGCCACGGCCGGCGTAGTGCTCGGGGCTCAGCTGCAGGTCTTCGCGCGAGGCGAACCACTTCAGGTCGTCTGCCTCGAGCTCGCTCAGGCGCACGCGGTCGCGCACGAGGTTGCGGCCCGAGGGCTGGCCACCCTGCGTACGCCACTGGCGCTGCAGACGGCTCTCGCCGACGGCGACCTTGCGCAGGAACACATCCTCGTTGGCCCCCACCGCCTTCAGGTAGGCGGTGAAGTGAGCCAGAGAGGGCCGCGAGCTGCCCTTTTCCCAGGCATGGATCGTCACGGGCTGCCGCACGCCCACCTGTTCGCACAGTTCGCGGTGGGTCAGGCCGCTTGCGCGTCGGCAGGCAGCC
>CAILKA010000398.1 GCA_903834645.1 uncultured beta proteobacterium | reverse complement strand
TCATTGCTCTTGAAATCTGACAGGCGCACGATGACCGGCTTGGGCCAGAAGGCCGCGGCGATGGTGGCCACTCCTTCGGCCAGCTTGTCGACGTAGAAGGCCCGCGGCGACGCGTGTCCGCGAGCCACCGACTCCACCGCCTTCTTCAGGTCCGGATCCACGTTGGGGTAGTCGAGGATCGCCTTGGGGTGCACCCCGATGTTGTTGTTGATGATGAACTCGAGTCGCGCCAGGCCGACGCCCGAATTGGGCATCTGCGCGAAGTCGAAGGCAAGCTGTGGGTTGCCCACGTTCATCATGATCTTCACCGGGCAGTGCGGCATCTCGCCTCGCCTGACTTCCCGTACCTCCGTGTCGAGCAGCCCGTCGTAGACGTAACCCGTGTCGCCTTCGGAACAGGCCACCGTCACGAGGGCGCCATCGGGCACGGTCTCGGTGGCATCGCCGCAGCCCACCACTGCAGGGATGCCGAGCTCGCGCGCGATGATTGCAGCATGGCAGGTGCGCCCGCCCCGGTTCGTGACGATCGCGCTCGCGCGCTTCATCACGGGCTCCCAGTTCGGATCGGTCATGTCTGTGACGAGCACGTCACCGGGCTGCACCTGGTCCATCTGCGACAGCGAGGTCACGAGGCGCGCCCGGCCCGCGCCGATCCTTTGCCCGATGGCGCGGCCCTCGGCCAGCACAGGGCCGGTGCTCTTCAGCCGGAAACGCTGCTCCACCCCCGCGCCGGCCTGGCTCTTCACGGTCTCCGGGCGAGCCTGCAGGATGTAAAGCTGGCCATCCGCGCCGTCCTTGCCCCACTCGATGTCCATCGCGCGTCCGTAATGGGACTCGATCACGAGGGCATAGCGGGCCAGCTCGACGATGTCCGCGTCGGACAGCGAATAGCGGTTGCGCATCTCCGGTGGCGTGTCCACCGTGGTCACGAGCCGGCCGCCCTGCGCACGCTCCTCCTCGGAGGCAAAGCGCATGAGGCTGAGCTTGGAGCCCAGCGAGCGCCGAATGATGGGCAGCCGGCCGGCGCGCAAGGCGGGCTTGTGGACGTAGAACTCATCCGGGTTCACGGCGCCCTGCACCACGGTCTCGCCCAAGCCATAGCTCGATGTGATGAACACCACGTCGGGGAAGCCGCTCTCGGTGTCGATCGTGAACATCACGCCCGCGGCCCCGAGGTCCGAGCGCACCATGCGCTGCACGCCGGCCGACAACGCCACCTCGGCGTGCGTGAAACCCTTGTGCACGCGATAGCTGATGGCCCGGTCGTTGTAGAGCGAGGCGTAGACCTCCTTGATGCGGTGCAGGACGGCTTCGATGCCCACGACGTTCAGGAAGGTCTCCTGCTGGCCGGCAAAGGAAGCGTCGGGCAGGTCTTCCGCCGTCGCGGAGGAGCGCACCGCGAACGAGGCCTGCGGCTGGTCCTGCGCGAAGGCGGCAAACGACCTCCGGATCTCCTGTTCGAGCTCGGATGGAAAAGGGGTGTCCAGCACCCACTGGCGGATGCGCTGACCCGTCTCAGCCAGGGCCCGCACGTCGTCGGCATCCAGCGCTTCCAGCGCGGCGTGAATGCGCCCCGCCAGCCCGCCCTGCTCCAGGAAAACACGGAACGCGTGCGCAGTGGTGGCAAAGCCGCCCGGGACACGCACGCCCGAGGCGGCCAGCTGGCTGATCATCTCGCCGAGGGAGGCGTTCTTGCCGCCTACCGCCTCGACATCCGTCATCCTCAGGTGTTCGAAAGGTACGACCAGGGCGGTCGCCAGTTGCGCAGGGGACATGGGAAAGCTCCTTGATGAGAATCCGGGGCTTTCGCGCACATCGTGGCCCGGTCCTGCCCGACTTCTGGCTGTTCTTGTCGTGGGGCAGGCATCGCGTTGGCTCGGCGGTGGGCGACAGCGCTATATTGGGGTCGATTGTAGGGACTTGTCCGGCGCAGCGGGTGCGCCGGCGCAAACCAGGGATGCCATGTCGGACAGGACAGTCTTCTTCGTCTCGGACGGCACCGGGATCACTGCCGAAACGTTCGGCAACTCGATCCTGGCGCAGTTCCCCATCAAGCCCCGACACGTGCGGCGGCCTTTCGTCGACACGATCGACAAAGCCCGGCACGTGCGCGAGGAAATCGGCAGCGTCGCGCGAGCCGAGGGGCGGCGTCCGATCGTGTTCATCACGCTGGCCAATGATTCCGTGCGCGACGTGATCGCCTCGACCGATTGCGCCGGGCTGGTGCTCGACATGATCCGCACCTTCGTCGAGCCTCTGGAGCAGGAACTCGACCTGAAGTCGAACCATCGAGTTGGCCGCTTTTCCGACACCGCGCGCAGCCAGGAGTACCACGAGCGCATCGAGGCCATCAACTACTCGCTCGCGCACGATGACGGCCAGTCTGCCCGCAACCTGGAGTCGGCCGATGTGATCCTTGTGGGCGTGAGCCGCTCCGGCAAGACCCCCACGAGCCTGTACCTGGCCATGCAGCACGGCATCAAGGCCGCCAACTACCCCCTGATCCCGGAGGACTTCGACCGCGGACGCCTGCCGGGTGCGCTGGCCCCGCACCGCGCCAAGTGCTTCGGGCTGACGATCGACCCCGAGCGACTCTCCCAGATCCGGCACGAACGGCGTCCCGGCAGCCGCTACGCGGCACTCGACAACTGCCGGCTGGAGGTCTCGGCGGCCGAGTCCATGATGCGACGCGAGGGCATCAGCTGGCTGTCCTCCACGCACAAGTCGATCGAGGAAATCGCCACGACGATCCTGCGCGACATCCGGCCGGACCGGCTTGTCTACTGACGCCCGCGCACCGACTCGTAGAGACAGATCGCCCCAGCGGCGGCCACGTTCAGCGACTCCTCGCCCCCAGGTTGGGGAATACGGACCTCGCGCTCGCAACGCGCGCGCACGCCTTCACTCACACCCTGCCCCTCGTGCCCGAAGACCCACGCGCACGGCCAGGGCAGCGTCGCAGCATCGAGACGATCACTCGCGTGCGGGCTCGTGGAGACGAGCGGCACTTTCAGTGTGCCCAGTGCGGCTTCCTCCAAGCCCTCGTGCATCCGCAGGCCGAACTGCGCGCCCATGCCCGCTCGCAGCACCTTCGGTGCCCACAGGCCCGCCGTACCCTTGAGCGCGATCACTTGCACGAAGCCCAAGGCGCCCGCGCTGCGCAGCAGGCTGCCTACGTTGCCCGCATCCTGGATCCGGTCGAGCACAACCGTGGGCACAGCCTCGAAGGGCGCCTGCGACGCCTGCCAACCCACGAGCATGCCGATGCCCGCCGGCGAAGGCAGCGGACTCATCTCCACAAAGGCCGCATCGGGAACGCACACCACCTCGGCGGCTTGCGAGGCAAGCGCCTGCAGCCCAGGCTGCCTCCATGCGCTCTCCGACACGATGGCCGTGGCGGGTTCGCGTCCGTGCGACACCAAGGCGCTGCACAGGTGCTCGCCCTCGACCCAGACCTGGTCGAGCTTTCGATAGGCGAGTGCCTCGCGTGAGAGCCGCCGCACCCGCTGCAGCAGCGGGTTGTGCACCGACGTGACGAGGCGCGGGGTCTTCACGGCGCTCCTGCGCCAAACAACGCCGCACGTACCGGCGCGTAGCTGCGCCGGTGTGCCGGACAGGCTCCATGCCGGGCCAGCGCCTCCAGGTGCGCGGTCGTGGGATAGCCCTTGTGCAAGGCAAAGCCATAGGCCGGCCATGCGCGATCGAGTTCCTCGCACAGGCGGTCCCGGTGCACCTTGGCGAGCACCGACGCGGCGGAGATGGCGGCCACTGTTGCATCGCCCCTGACGATGGCCTCAGCCGGAATGGTCAGCACGGGCAGGCGGTTGCCGTCCACGAGCACGAGGTCGGGCGCAGGCCGCAAGGCCTCGACAGCACGGCGCATCGCAAGCAGGGTCGCCTGCAGTATGTTCAAGTTGTCGATCTCCTGGACCGAAGCTTCGCCGATCGCCACCGCGCACGCTCGATCACGGATCTGCGCATCGAGCTCCTGACGCCGCTGCGCCGTGAGCACCTTGGAATCGGCCAGGCCCTTGACCGGCCGGGAGGCATCGAGGATCACGGCGGCAGCCACGACCGGACCGGCCAGCGGGCCGCGGCCGGCCTCATCGACCCCTGCCACGCGCCCATGCACTTCCCAGGCCAGTGCCAGCTGCTCAGGCGGCGAGCGTCTGGTGGAGGGCATCGGTTGCCAGCCGCGCGGTGTCGCGGCGCAAGCTTGCGTGCAACGACTCGAAGCGTTCGCGCACGCGGGCACGACGATCGGGCGCATCGAGCCAGGCGCGCGCCTCACGCGCCAACGCCTCAGGGGTACAGGCCTCCTGGATCAGCTCGGGCACGGCGAACTCCCCGCACAGGATATTCGGCAGCCCGACCCAGGGCTGCAGCGCCATGCGCTTCATCAGGGCCCAGCTCAGCGGGTGCATGCGGTAGGCGATCACCATCGGACACTTGTAGAGCGCAGCCTCGAGCGTGGCGGTGCCGCTGGCCACCAGAGCCACATCGCAGGCTGCCAGGACCTCGTGAGAACGGCCATCCACCAGCCGCCACGAGGGGTGCCCGAAACGGGCCGCCAGCGGCTCGATCAGCGGCCGCAGGCCGGGCGCCAC
>CAILKA010000397.1 GCA_903834645.1 uncultured beta proteobacterium | reverse complement strand
TTGTAGGCCTCCAAAATCGGCATGCCGTAGATGGGGCTGCCCTTGACATGCGCGGCTGGGTTGACCACGTCGTTGGCGCCCAAAATAATGGCCACATCGGCCTGGCCAAATTCAGCATTGATGTCTTCCATCTCGAAGACCTGGTCGTAGGGCACCTCGGCCTCGGCGAGCAACACATTCATGTGGCCCGGCATGCGACCGGCCACCGGGTGAATGGCGTACTTCACGTTCACGCCTTTTTCGGTGAGCTTTTGCGCCAGTTCCTTGACCGCGTGCTGCGCGCGCGCCACCGCCAGGCCGTAGCCCGGCACGATGATCACGGTCTCGGCGTTGCCCAGGATGAAGGCCGCGTCGTCGGCGCTGCCGCTCTTGACGCTGCGCTGCTGCTGCGCGGCGCCGGCCACCGCCGCCTCGCCGCCGAAGCCGCCCAGGATGACGTTGAAGAACGAGCGGTTCATCGCTTTGCACATGATGTAGCTCAGGATCGCGCCCGAGCTGCCCACCAGCGATCCCGCGATGATCAGCATGCTGTTGTTGAGCGAAAAGCCGATGCCCGCGGCCGCCCAGCCCGAGTAGCTGTTGAGCATCGACACCACCACCGGCATGTCCGCCCCGCCGATGGGGATGATGATCAGCACGCCCAGCACGAAGCTCAGCGCCAGCATCACGAAGAAGGCCGTCCAGTTCTCGGTGAAGGCGAAGGCCACGCCCAGCGCCAGCGTGGCGATGCCCAGCACCAGGTTGAGCATGTGCTGGCCGGAGAACACCACCGGCGCGCCCTGGAAGAGGCGGAACTTGTACTTGCCCGAGAGCTTGCCGAAGGCGATCACCGAGCCGCTGAAGGTGATGGCGCCGATGGCCGCCCCGAGGAAGAGCTCGAGCTTGTTGCCGAAGGGAATCGGCGGCACCTTGCCGTCGGCTCCCTTGGCCACGATCTGGAAGGCCCACGGCTCGGCCACGGCCGCCACCGCGATGAACACCGCCGCCAGGCCGATCATGCTGTGCATGAATGCCACGAGCTCGGGCATCTTGGTCATCTCCACGCGCTGCGCCATCACGGCGCCCGCGCCGCCGCCCACCACCAGGCCCAGCAGCACCCAGCCCAGGCCCAGCGGCGAGCCGGCGAGCTTGACGATGAGCGCGGCCGTGGTAAGCACGGCAATGGCCATGCCCACCATGCCGAAGATGTTGCCGCGGATGGAGGTCGTGGGGTGCGACAGGCCCTTGAGCGCCTGGATGAAGCAGACGCTGGCGACCAGGTACAGCAGGGTGACGAGGTTCAGGCTCATGGCTTCACTCCGCCTTCTTCGCCGGGGTCTTCTTCTTGAACATCTCCAGCATGCGCCGCGTCACGAGGAAGCCGCCGAAGACGTTGACTGCCGCCAGCGCCACCGCCAGCACGCCCATGGTCTTGGCCAGGCCGCCCTCGGTGAGGGCGGCAGCCAGCATGGCGCCGACGATGACGATGGCCGAGATGGCGTTGGTCACGGCCATCAGCGGCGTGTGCAGCGCGGGGGTGACGGTCCAGACCACGTGGTAGCCCACGTAGATGGCCAGCACGAAGATGATCAGGTTGGTGAGGGTGGGGCT
>CAILKA010000396.1 GCA_903834645.1 uncultured beta proteobacterium | reverse complement strand
GACGATGTCGCTCAGCGGCACCTCGATTGCCGCCCCCGTGGTGGCAGGCGCGGTGGCACTGATGCTCGAGGCCAACCCGGGCCTGACTCCCCCGCTCATCAAGGCCATCCTGCAGTACACCGCCACGCCAACCGCCAAGGACAACGTGCTGCAGCAGGGCACGGGTGAGCTCAACGTGCAAGGCGCGCTGGCGCTGGCGCGGGCGCTGCGCACCGACCTGCGCACTGCGATCGAGGCGGGCACCATCAAGCCGGGCGACTCGATGCTGGCCAAGGGTGCTACGCTCCCCAACCTGCAGACAGCCACCATTGCGGGCGTGTCGCAGACCACCGCGCGGCTGGCGGTGGTAGGGGGCTCGCACCTGGTGCGCGGCGACGTGCTGTTCACGAAGTACCAGCCCGCGTGGGACCACCGGCTGACCTGGGTGCGCCGGGCCCTGACCCGTGCCACCCCTACGTGGCGTACCGGCACCTCGTGGGTGCCCGTCAACACGGTTCCAACAGCCATCACCGAGACGCACGCCAACAACGTGACGATGCTCGGGGCTGGTGTCCGGGTACTGAACGCCAGGCGCGGCACGACGGTTGCCGAAGCGCGGACGAGCACATCCAGCCTGCTGCAGACGCCCGTGTCCCAGATCGTGGCGATGGCTGACGGCCTGGTCAACGGCCAGCAGATGGGCGCAACACTCACCACCGGCATCGGGTTCAGGTCCAACGGCGTGCACTTTGCCGACAACGTCAACCTGGCCCAGGGTGTGATCCTGGCCGAAGGCGTGATCCTGGCCGAGGGCGTGATCCTGGCAGAAGGAGTCATCCTGGCCGAAGGCGTCATCCTGGCCGAAGGCGTGATCCTCGCCGAGGGAGTGATCCTGGCCGAGGGGGTGATCCTGGCCGAAGGTGTCATCCTGGCCGAGGGTGTCATCCTGGCCGAGTCCATCCGGGGCGAGTGACGCTGGTTGGAACGCAGCTCGCCAGGCCAGGGCCTGGCGGCGCCTCCCGTCCTCAAGGTGGCGGGGGAATGTGCCGAAATAAGGGGTGCCGGAGTTTTCGGCGCCCCTTCTTGTTCATGAGGCGCCACCCGGAATTGGGAGCAACGTGACGCCTTCAGGGATCAGCGCAGGGTTGATGGGTTACCTCGGAAAGTTCCGCAGGCAGCACCTGTTCGACTACTCGCCCCGCGCGCTGCGCCTGTGGCTGGCCAATTGCGCCTTCGGCGCAGCCGCGCTGGGCTGGGCCCTGTACACGCTGGTGCTGGACCCGTGGAACACTGCTGTCACGCTGCTCGGGCTGGCGGCGACAGTGGTCGCGGCGATGAGCACGATCCGGATTTCCTCCACGTTGGCGGTGAGTCTGGCCGATGTGGTGATCTTCGCCCTCCTGGGCGGGATCGGCGCGCCAGCGGCGATCCTGGCGGCGGGTCTGGAGGGCTGGCTGGGCGCCTCGCGCGCCTCCTCGAGGATGAGCAGCCGCCTGCACACGCCGGCCATCGCCATGTTGTCGATGGCCCTTGTCAGTGGCGTCTTCAACCTGCTGCGCGACGGTGGGGTGAGCATCGGGTTGCCCGAGGCAGCCAGCACGATCGGCGCACTCGGCGTGGCTGGCCTGTGCCAGTACCTGTTCACCACGGGTTGGTTCTCCCTGTTCCTGGCCACAAAGACCGACCAGGACATGAACTGGAACTGGCTGCACTCGACCGCCTGGATCGCAGCCCTGCAGATGGGTGCCGCGACCGTGGCCGGCGTGGGCATCCTGATGGGCAAGCTCTTCGGGATCTCGACGGTGGTCATCGTGGCGACGGTGGTGGCCATCGTCGTGGTGCTCCTTCGCATGACGCTCGAGCGCAACGAGGCGGAGCGCCTGGAGCAGGAGGCACAGATCGCCGAAGCCCGCCGCGAAGCCGAGCTGAACTACCAGCGCTTCATGGCCTCGTTCACGCATGCGGCCATCGGCATGGCCATCACCAAGACCGATGGCACGACGCTGCGCGTGAACCAGGCCGTGTGCCAGCTGCTGCGCCAGAGCGACCACCAGCTGCTCGGCGCGCATTTCGAATCGCTCTTCGAGCCCGACGACCTCACGCCCCATCGCGAAGCATTGCGCGAAATCCAGCACAGCCGGGTGGCCGCCGTCTCGATGGAGGTGCGCCTGCAATCGGTCACCGGTCGCGAAGTCTGGGTCTCGGTGTACTGCAGCTCCTTCGATGACCCGGCCGACGGCGGCACGTGCCTGATCTACCAGATGCACGACATCACGGCCCGGCGCGAGGCCGAGGGCAAGCTGGCGCACATTGCCTACCACGACAGCCTCACCGACGTGGCCAACCGGGCCTGGTTCGACAAGCAGCTCACCGAGGCGGTGGAGGCCTGCTCGCTCGACTCCGGCAGCCGCTTTGCAGTGGTGATGCTGGACCTGGACCGCTTCAAGATCATCAACGACAGCCTGGGCCACGCGGCGGGGAACCTGCTACTGGTGGAGGTGGCGCGGCGCTTGAAGGCGTGCGTGCGCCCGAGCGACCTGGTGGCGCGCCTGGGCGGCGACGAGTTTGCCCTGCTGCTGCGCTCGGTGACCACGATCGAAGAGGCCCGTCGGGTTTCCGAGCGGGTCATCGAGGTGCTGGCCGAGCCGATGCGCATCATGAGCAACGAGGTGGTCGTGCGCGCCAGCCTCGGCGTGACGCTGAGCGACCTGGGCTACCGCACGGCCGACGAGATGACGCGCGACGCGGACCTCGCGATGTACGAAGCCAAGAGCGCCGGCCGCGGCCGCGTGGCGGTGTACGACTCGTCGATGCACCATCACATCGCCGACCGCATGCGGCTGGAGGCCGACCTCGCGCAGGCGATCCAGGAGAGCAAGCTCTCGCTCGTCTTTCAGCCCCTGTTCCAGCTGCGCCCCTACCGCCTGACGGGCTTCGAGGCACTGTGCCGCTGGGTGCACCCCGAGCGCGGCCCGATTCCGCCGAGCCACTTCATCCAGCTCGCCGAAGAGTCTGGGCTCGTGGCCTCGCTCACGCCGTGGGTCATCCAGTCTTCGGTGCAGCAACTGGCCTCGTGGCGCCGCATGGCGCCGCACCTGGCGCACCTGACGGTCAACGTGAACGTGTCGGGGCG
>CAILKA010000395.1 GCA_903834645.1 uncultured beta proteobacterium | reverse complement strand
GTCCAGCGCCGCACCCACTCCGAGGGTGCCGGCGTGGGGCCGTGCGCCGCACCCGGCGCGGGCCGGCCCGGCAGGCTGTGGCTCACAGGCAGGACCAGGCCCGGTTGGCCAGCGCCAAGACCAGCTGCGGGTCGAGGTAGCCGACGAACACAGCCCCCAGCGCGAGCAGCACCAGCGCCAGGCCCAGCACGCGTGCGGCGCGCGTGATGACCGGGTTGCCAGGGGTGCCGGCGGGGCGTGCGGCGTGGGTCGTCATGCGGGTTGCGGCTGGGAACGCACGATGGGCGTCTCGCGCACCGGCAGGTTGGCCAGCGCGGCGAACACGCCCAGCGCGATCGCCAGGCCCCAGACGATGTCGTAGTTGCCGGTCATGCCGTAGATCCGGCCGCCGAGCCAGGCCCCCAGGAACGAGCCCACCTGATGGCTGAAGAAGACGAAACCGCTCAGCATCGACATGTACTGCACGCCGAAGATCTGTGCGACCACGGAGTTGGTGGGCGGGATGGTCGACAGCCACAGCAGGCCCATCACCGACGCGAACACATAGACGCTCCACGGCGTCAGCGGCGCGAGCAGGAACAGCGAAATCGCCACCGAGCGCAGCAGGTAGATCGCCGCCAGGATGTGCCGCTTGGCCAGGCGCTGGCCCAGCGTTCCGGCCGCGTAGGTTCCGAAGACGTTGAACAGGCCCACCAGTGCCAGGGCGGTCGTGGCCACCCCGGGGCTCATGCCCTGGTCATCCAGGTAGCTGGGCAGGTGCACGCCGATGAAGACCACCTGGAAGCCGCAGACGAAATAGCCCGCCATCAGCCACTGGAAGCTGCGGTAGCCGAAGGCCTCGCGCACCGCCTGCGCGATGCTCTGACGCGGGCCGGCCGCGGCGCTGGAGGCGGCAACGGGCGGCTCGCGCAGCCACCACGCGGCCGGGGCGATCGCCAGGGCCAGGCAGCCCAGGATGAAGAGCGCCTCCTGCCAGCCGAAGCTCGCGATCAGGCCGTTTTCCACCGGCACCATCAGGAACTGCCCGAAGGAGCCCGCTGCCGCAGCCACGCCCATGGCCCAGGAGCGCCGCTCCGGGGCCACCTGCCGCGCGATCACCCCGTACACGATGGCGTAGGTGGTGCCGGCCTGCGCCATGCCGATCATCAGCCCGGTGCTGCCCGCCAGCTCCAGCCCCGTGGTGGACAGGCCCATGAGCACCAGGCCGCCGGCGTAGAACAGGGCGCCGACCACCAGCACGCGAAAGGCGCCGTAGCGATCGGCCACCATCCCGGCCAGGGGGGCGAAAAGCCCCCAGGCCAGGTTCTGGATCGCGATGGCCAGCGCGAAGGTCTCGCGGCTCCAGCCGCGCTCCATCGTCATGGGCTGCAGCCACAGCCCGAAGCCGTGGCGGATGCCCATCGACAGCGTGAGGATGAAGGCCGCGCACAGCAGCACCTGGCGCATCGACAGGCGCACGGGAGCAGGCGGGGGCACGGCCGGGGGCGTGGGGGCCAGGGACGGGGCGGCGGGTGGCATTGCGCGATTGTCCCCGACAACGATGTGGGCAGTTGCCAGGCGCCTGGGAGTTCGTGGCGCGGGTGGCCGCCTGCCCGGGTGGCCGCACGCTCCTAGAATCGGTCGCCATGCCTCCTGTGCCCAAGTCCTCCCCCGCCGTCCCGGGCACCTACGCCGAAGCGTCGATCCGTGTGCTCAAGGGCCTGGAGCCCGTCAAGCAGCGCCCGGGCATGTACACCCGCACCGACAACCCGCTGCACGTCGTGCAGGAGGTGGTGGACAACGCGGCC
>CAILKA010000394.1 GCA_903834645.1 uncultured beta proteobacterium | reverse complement strand
GGTGTCATCCTGACCGTCGTAACATGCGACGCAGCGAAACTCGGCGAACTGTCCGCTCGCGATCTTGGTCATCACGGTTACAAGCTGCGCACAAAGCCCCATTGATCCATGACGGTACCCGCCCTACCCTTGGGTCTATACGACCTGCTGGTGACGGAGAGCCTTGATCGCCTGCTCGGCGCGGCGGGCCCATTTCAGAAGCAGGTCGAGCCCCTTTCGGGAAGTGCAGCTGAGGCGTTGGCAGACGCCCTCGTTCGGCAGCTTTCCGCCGTCCTCGAAGACCTGCCTGGCGAAGGCTCAGAGGGGGTGCAGCGGCAGTTGGCATTGGTCAACGACCTCCTGGTGTGGCTCAGGCAACGGCTGTCTTCAGGCTCAGGCGCACGAGTCTCCCCGCCTGCTGTCGACCTGGTCGCCTCGCCCGCCCGCGTCCTGCATGCGTTGCACCCTACGCCTCAGGGTGCACTACCACCAGCACTTGGCTTGTCCGCTCCGTGGCTCTTCACGGCCGGTAAGGGGTCGCCGTCCCTCCTGCAGGAAATCCGTCGCGAGTTGGCATCGAGCGACCGCGTCGACATCCTCGTCAGCTTCATCACTGTCTCTGGCGTGCGCAAACTGCTGGACGTACTGCAGCAAGTGACCTCCCAAGGTAGTCAAGCCGGATCGACGGGTACATGCATACGCATCCTCACCACGACGTACACCGGTGCCACCGAGATTCGCGCGTTGGACGAACTGGCAAGGCTGCCTGGGTGTGAGGTCCGCGTGTCGCTGGATGGCCGCCGCACACGACTGCACGCCAAGGCATGGATGTTTCACAGGGCCACCGGTTTCGGATCGGCCTACATCGGCAGTGCCAACTTGACCGGTGCCGCCCTGACGGGTGGGCTGGAGTGGACGGTAAAGGTCACGCAGCGTGGACAAACCGCGCTGTTCACCCGAGCAGAGGCCCACTTCGAAACGCTTTGGGCCGACAGCGAATTCCAGCGCTACGACCCGGACGACCTGGCACATCGCCAGGCGCTCACGGCAGCGATCCAGCGTGAGTCCGGTGTCGGTCCAGGGGACGGTGGTTCGATGACCGCCGGGTTCTTTGACCTGGAACCCAAGACCTACCAGCGGGAGATGCTCGAGCAACTTGTGGCCGAACGCACACATGGTCGGCATCGGAACCTGCTGGTGGCTGCCACGGGTACCGGCAAGACCGTGGTGGCGGCATTCGACTACCGCAATACCTGCCGCCTGGTCGGCGGCCGTCCTCGGCTGCTGTTCGTCGCTCACCGGGAGGAGATCCTGCGCCAAGGCCTGCGTACCTACCGCGAGGTGCTCCGTGATCCAGACTTCGGCGATCTCCTGAGCGGCACGCACGAGCCCGAGCACCACGACCACCTGTTCGCCACGATCGATAGCGTCACGAGCCGCAACCTCCTCTCAACTTGGGGAGCCGCGCACTGGCATACGGTGGTGGTCGATGAGTGCCACCGCCTCGCGGCCGATCGATTCGACACATTCGCACGAACCGTGCAGCCTGCCATCTTGCTGGGCTTGACCGCCACGCCCGAGCGCAGCGATGGCAAGCCACTCACGCCTTACTTCGATCACCGCGCCGACGGCAGCCCGGCCGTCGAGCTGC
>CAILKA010000393.1 GCA_903834645.1 uncultured beta proteobacterium | reverse complement strand
GTCGTTGCGGGCGGCCGCAAACGGGAGGTGGCTGGGCGAAAATCCGCGCATGATCCTGTGTGTGCCTGCCGGTGTCCTGACGCGCATGCTGCGGCGCTGCCTGCCGCACGCCACGCCCCATCCGTCGCCGCGTCTGCTGCCCGCGCTGGTGCTGTGCGCCGCGGCCGCCCTGGCGATGCCGGCGGCTGCTCAGCGTGCCAAGGCTGCCGCTGCGCCCTCCCCCGACGAGCTCGTGCTCGAGGCGCGCGAGGCGCAGCGCAAGGGCGATCGCGCGCGCCTGGCCACGCTGCGCGCGGCCGCGCTGCGTGCCGAGCACCCGCTGGCCTCCTGGGTCGACTACTGGGAGATCGGCCTGCGCCTGACGAACGTCAGCGTCGAGGAGGTGGAGGCCTTCTACACGCGCTGGCGCGGCACCTACGTGGAAGACCGGCTGCGCAACGATTTCCTGCTCGAGCTCGGCCGCCGGCGCGACTGGGCCGCTTTCGGGCGCGACTACCCGCGCTTTCGGATGAACGACGACCGGGAGGTGAGCTGCTACGCGCTGCTGGTGCAGCACCAGTCCGGTCAGGACGTGACCGAGGCGGCGCGCGCGGCCTGGTTCGCGCAGCGCGAGGCCGACGACGGCTGCCAGCTGCTGGCGCGCACCCTGTTCGAGGCCCGGCGGCTGCAGCCCGATGACGTCTGGCGCCGCGCCCAGCTGGCCGTGGAAGCCAACCGGCCCAAGGCGGCACGCACAGCGGTGGCGCTGCTGGGTGCCGCCGAGGAACGGGCGGTGGCCGAGGTGCTGGACAACCCGCTGCGCGCGCTGCGCCAGCCCCGCGGCGCGGCCAGCGCCGCAGCGCGCCAGCGGCTGGTGCTGGCCGTGATCCGCGCCGCCACGCAGGAGCCCGAGACGGTGGCCGCGCTGCTGGCCGAGCGCGTGGAAGGCGAGCTCACACCCGACTTGCGTGCCCATGCCTGGGCTGCGGTGGGGCGCCAGGCGGCGCTGCGGCAGCAAAGCGAGGCCGTCTCCCACTACGCGCGCGCCATGGACGCGCACACGAAGAACGGACGCGCCACGGCCTTCAGCGACGAGACGCTCGCCTGGCAGGTGCGCGCGGCACTGCGTGCCCCCCGGGATCCGGCACGCTGGACGCTGGTGGAAGACGCGGTGGGCGCGATGTCGACCGAGCAGCAGCAGGATGCGGCCTGGGTGTACTGGCGCTCGCGCGCGCGCCTGGCACGTGCCCCAGCCGGGGCGGCCGGCGACGAAGCCCGCGCTGCGGCGCGTGCGGCGCTGCAGTCGATTGCCGACCCGCTGACCTTCTACGGCCAGCTCGCCACGGAAGACCTAGGCGGCCGGCCGACCATGCCCGCCGCCGCCGCAGCGCCCATCCCGGGCGAGCTCGCCGCCGCTCAGGCTCACCCCGGGCTGCAGCGAGCGCTGCGCATGATCGCCATCGGGCTGCGCCCCGAAGGCGTGCGCGAGTGGAACTTCTCGCTGCGCGGCATGGGTGAACGCGAGCTGCTCGCGGCCGCGCAGCTGGCCTGCGAGCGCGAAGTCTGGGATCGATGCATCAACACCAGCGACCGCACGCGCACGCAGGTGCTGCTGTCGCAGCGCTACCCGACTCCCTTTCGCGACGAGGTGCTGGCCGCCTCGCGCGCCATCGGGCTGGATGCCGCACTCGTCTATGGCCTGATCCGCCAGGAGTCGCGCTTCATCCTCGACGCGCGCTCGCACGTGGGCGCCTCGGGCCTGATGCAGCTGATGCCCGCCACGGCACGCTGGACCGCGCGCAAGGTCGGCCTGGAGTGGAAGCCCGAGCTCATCACCGACCGCGAAGTGAACCTGCGCCTGGGCACGGCCTACCTCAAGCTCGTGCTGGACGACTTCGGGGGCTCGCTGGCGATGGCCGCAGCCGCCTACAACGCCGGCCCGAGCCGGCCGCGCCGCTGGCGCGAGGGCGGCGTGCTCGAAGCCGCGGCGTGGGCCGAGAGCATTCCCTTCAACGAGACGCGCGACTACGTGAAGAAGGTGCTGGCCAATTCCATCGCCTACAGCGCGGTGCTGCGCCCGGAAGCCGTGCCCACGCTGCGCAGCCGCCTGGGCGGGCCGATCGGCCCGCGCGACGCCGCCTTGCCCGCGCCCGACAAGGACCTGCCTTGAGCCCCGGGCCGACGCCACCGGGCCCCATCCCCCATCATTGACCCACTCCATGACGCCTCAACACATCGTCTTGCTCGGCGGCACCGGCTTCGTCGGCCGCGCGCTGTGTGCCGAACTCGTCTCGCGCGCCGGCGCGGGCGGCCTGCGCCTGGTGGTGCCCACGCGGCGCCTGGCGCACGGGCGCGCCATCCAGTGCCTGCCTGGGGTGGAGCTGGTGCAAGCCAGCGTGCACGACGACGCGCAGCTCGCGCGCGTGCTCGCTGGCGCGCAGGCCGTGGTCAACCTCGTGGCCATCCTGCAGGGTGACGACGCGGCCTTCACGCGCGCGCACGTCGAGCTGCCGCGGCGCCTGGCGGCGGCCTGCCGCCAGGCGGGCGTGGCGCGGCTCGTGCACGTGAGCGCACTGGGCGTGTCGCCCGACGCGCCCTCGCGCTACCTGCGCAGCAAGGCCGCAGGCGAGCAGGCGCTGCGCGACTCGGGCCTGGCGCTCACGCTGCTGCGCCCGAGCGTGATCTTCGGCGCCGAGGACAGCTTCCTCAATCTCTTTGCGGCGCTGCAGTCGGTAGCGCCCTTCGTGCCGCTGGCCGGCGCCACGAGCCGTTTCCAGCCGGTGTGGGTGCACGATGTCGCCCGCGCGATCGCCACCTGCCTGGAGCGGCCCGACACCGCGGGCCTGACCTTCGAGTGCGCCGGCCCCGAGACGCTGACGCTGGCCGATCTCGTGCGCCTGGCGGGCCGCTTGGCCGGCCATCCGCGGCCCGTCATCGGGCTGCCCGACGGGCTGGCACGGCTGCAGGCGATGCTGATGGAGTGGCTGCCGGGCGAGCCGCTGATGTCGCGCGACAACCTCGACTCGATGAAGGTGCCCAACGTGGCCACCGGCACGCTGCCGGGGCTGCAGGCGCTGGGCATCGAGCCCGCCTCGGTGCACGCCGTAGCACCCGGCTACCTCGCCCCGGGGCAGGGGCCTTCGCGCCTCGTGCGCTGGCGCATGCGCCACCGCTGAGCCCAGGCGTGCCAGACCTCGCAGTCCCCGGCCAGGTCTACGAGGTGGGGGGCTGCGTGCGCGACGCGCTGCTCGGGCGCCAGGCGAAGGACCGCGACTGGGTGGTGGTGGGCGCCACGCCGCAGCGGATGCTGGAGGCGGGCTTCGTGCCCGTGGGCCGTGACTTCCCGGTCTTCCTGCACCCGCGCACGAAGGAGGAGTACGCCCTGGCGCGCACGGAGCGCAAGAGCGCGCCGGGCTACCACGGCTTTGCCTTTCACGCCGCGCCCGATGTCACGCTCGAGCAGGACCTGGCCCGGCGCGACCTCACGATCAACGCCATGGCGCGCGGGGCGGACGGCGTGCTCGTGGATCCCTTCGGCGGCGCGCGCGACCTGCGCGAGCGCGTGCTGCGCCACGTGGGCGAGGCCTTTGCCGAAGACCCGGTGCGGCTGCTGCGCCTGGCGCGTTTTGCGGCACGCTACGCGGACTTCACCGTCGCCGAGCCCACGCAGGAGCTGCTGCGCCGCCTCGTGGACGAGGGCGAGGTCGATGCACTCGTGCCCGAGCGCGTGTGGCAGGAACTCGCCCGCGGGCTGATGGAGCCGCGCCCGAGCCGCATGCTCGAGGTGCTGCGCGGCTGCGGCGCGCTGGCGCGGCTGCTGCCCGAGGTGGAGCGGCTCTTCGGCGTGCCCCAGCCCGAGCAGCATCACCCGGAGGTCGACACCGGCGTGCATCTGCTGATGGTGCTCGACCAGTGCGCGCGCCTGCACGCGCCGCTGGCCGTGCGCTGGGCCTGCCTCGTGCACGACCTGGGCAAGGGCACCACCCCGCGCGAGCAGTGGCCGCGCCACCTCGGCCATGAGCAGCGCAGCGCGAAGCTGGCGCGGGCCGCTGCCGAGCGGCTGCGCGTGCCCACCGAGTGCCGCGAACTGGCCGACGTGGTGGCACGCGAACACGGCCACGTGCACCGCAGCGGCGAGCTCGGGCCGGCGGCCACGCTGCGCCTGCTCGTGCGCTGCGACGCGCTGCGGCGCCCGGAACGCTTCGAGCAGGTGCTGCAGGCCTGCGAGTGCGACGCGCGCGGCCGCACGGGCCTGGAAGATCGGCCCTACCCGCCGCGCGAGCGCCTGGCGCGGGCGCTGGCTTGCGTGCTCGGCGTGGACACCGCGGCCGCGGCCGAGGCGGCTGCGGCACGCGGTGCGCGCGGGCCGCAGATCGGCGAGGCGGTGCAGCACGCGCGCGAGCAGGCCCTGGCGCAGGCCCTGGTGCAGGGACTCGTGCAGGGGCTCGTGCCGGGGCAGGCCCAGGAGGCGGCGCGATGAAGCTGGCAGAGGGCATCCGCAAGGTGGGCTTTCGCAAGTGGTACGAGCGCGAGTTGCTTGCCGGGCACGCGCACCTGGCGCTGCTGCTGATGTGCGTGCTGGGCCTCATGACAGCGCTGGAAGCCTCCAGCCGCTACACCTCGGCGGCCGACCGGCTCACCGACCTCGTGGCCGTGCTCGTCTGCGCCGCGGCCGGTGTGTGGACGCTGCGGCGCTACCTCTTCTTGCTGGCGCGCGCCGAGGCCATCGCCCACCAGGCCGACTGCCCGCACTGCGGGGCCTACGGGCGCCTGACCTGCCAGGCCGAGCACGAGGAGGCGGTGGACGTGCGCTGCCGCCAGTGCGGGCACGACTGGACGATCCACCTCTGATCCTCGGCCATTTGCAGCCGGCTCGCGCCGGGGCAGCTCAGAAGAAGGCGCCCACGAGCATCACCAGGACGCTGAGCAGCACCGAGCTGGCAAGCGGCACGTGAAACTCGCGCCCGCGCCAGCGCAGCGTGAAGTCTCCGGGCAGCCGCCCCAGCCCGATGCGGCGCAGCCACGCAGCCAGGCCGTTGAAGAGCACGAAGGCGAGCAGGAAGACGATCAGCCAGCGCATCGGCAGGCGCTCGGCTGGGCAGCGGGCATCGCGGGGCGGGTGGGTCGGGCGGGGCGGCCGCTCACGTGGGGCTCACAGCCGGTGGGTGCGGTCACCCGCGCCAAAGCCCACCGGCAGGAAGCCAGCGGGCAGGCCGCGCCCCAGGGCGATGACCTTGAAGAGCTCGCCCATCTCGTGCTCGGTCAGGAGCTTTTGTGCCGAGGCGCGCTCGGGCAGCGTGGCGGCTTCCAGGAGCGGGGCGATGCCGCAGTTCAGCAGGAAGCGCGCCTGGCTCGTGTAGCCGAGCACCTCCAGGCCCGCCTCCAGTGCCGCGAGTGCTACGGCGGTGAAGTCCACGTGCACGCTCAGATCCTTCTCGCCCGGGTCGGCAAGCGGATCGGGGTCGGCGCGGTGGGCACGGTGGCACATCAGGGTGCCGCCGGTGCGCTGCGGGTGGTAGTACTCGTCTTGCGGAAAGCCGTAGTCGATGAGCAGCACGAGGCCCCGGCCCAGCCGCTCGGCCAGCGTCGCCACGAAGGCCTGCGCCTGCGGGTGGATCTCGGTGACGGTGCCGGGCACGAAGGGGCCTGCCACCGGCGGGCGCGCATCGGTGGGGCAGTCGGCCAAGACGAGCTGGCCCTCGTGCACCGCCACCCCACGCTCGTGCCAGCGGGCGCCGTCGTAGGCCAGCAGCCGCGCGGGCATCGCATCGAGCACCTCGTTGCCCACCACCACGCCATCGATACGCCCGGGCAGCTCCTGCGCCCAGGCCACGCGCGACCCGAAGCGCGCCAGGCGCTCGCGCTGGCGCGCCGCCAGAGTGGCCGAGACTTCCACGATCGTGTAGCGCTGTACTGCCTCGCCCAGGGTCTCGAGCAGCTGCTCGGCCAGCGCGCCCGAGCCGCCGCCGAACTCCCAGACCTCGCCCGCGCCGGCGGCCTGCAGGCCCTGGCGCACCTGCGCGGCCAGTGTGCGGCCGAACAAGGGCGACAGCTCGGGGGCGGTGACGAAGTCACTGCCGCTGCCGGGCATCAGCCCGAAGGGCGCGTGCGCACGCGCGTAGTAGCCCAGGCCCGGCTCGTAGAGCGCCAGGTGCATGTAGCGGTCGAAGGCGATCCAGCCCCCCGCGCGCGCGATTTCCTCGCGCACGCGCGCGCCCAGTGCCGCCGATACACTGCCGGCTTCACTCCGGTTCGCTTGCATGCCCACGCGGGCATTGTAGGAACGCGGCACCGCCCATGGCCACGCCCACCCCCCCCGCCGGCCCCGCCGACCCCGCCGACTGCTCCGACGCCCGACCCGGCGGCGCTGCACCCGCGCGCCCGCGCCCCGTGGTGCTCGTGACGGGCGGCGCGCGCCGGCTGGGCCGCACCATCGCGCTCGACCTGGGCGCGCACGGCTTCGACGTGGCCGTGCACTACCTCGGCTCGGCCGACGCGGCCCGCGACACGGTGCAGGTGCTGCAGGCTGCCGGCGCGCGGGCACATGCCCTGGCCGCCGACCTGGCCGACGAGGCGCAGGCGCGCGCGCTCGTGCCGGCGGTGGCGGCGCACTTCGGCCGCATCGATGCGGTGGTCAACAACGCCAGCGCCTTCGAGTACGACGACGTGGCCAGCTTCGACTACGCGCGCATGCAGCGCCACGCCGCGGCCAACACGGGTGCGGCGGTGGTGCTCGCACGCGCGCTGCACGCAGCCGTGTGTGCCGCTGGCCAGGACGGCTGCGTCGTGAACCTGCTCGACCAGCAACTGTGGAACCCGAACCCGGACTACTTCTCCTACACGCTGTCCAAGGCGGCGCTGGAGTCGGCCACGACGATGCTCGCGATGGCGCTGGCGCCCCAGGTGCGTGTGTGCGGGGTGGCCCCGGGCCTGACGCTGGGCAGCGAGCTCATCGACGAGGCGATGCTCGAGCGGCTGCGCACGACGAGCCTGCTCAGGCGCAGCGTGGATGCGGGCGACGTGGCGCACGCGGTGCGCTTTGCGCTGACCAACCGCTCCATGACCGGCAGCACCGTGATGGTGGACGCGGGCTTTCACCTCGTGCGCGCCGAGCGCGACTTTCCCTTCCAGGGCACTGCACCATGAACGCACCCGAGACCGACGCGCGGCGCGCCGCGCACGAGCTCAACAAGCTCTCCAAGCGGCTGCACCGCCAGGTCGGCCAGGCGATTGCCGACTTCAACATGATCGAGCCGGGCGACAAGGTGATGGTGTGCGTCTCCGGCGGCAAGGACAGCTACTCGCTGCTGGACATCCTGCTGTCGCTCAAGGCGCGCGCGCCCGTGCCCTTCGACATCGTGGCCGTCAACCTCGACCAGAAACAGCCCGGATTCCCCGAGGACGTGCTGCCCGCCTACCTGGAAAGCCGCGGTGTGCCCTTCCACATCGAGCAGCAGGACACCTACTCGATCGTCAAGCGCCTGATCCCGCAGGGCAAGACGATGTGCAGCCTGTGCTCGCGCCTGCGGCGCGGCATCCTGTACCGCGTGGCGGGCGAACTGGGTGCCACCAAGATCGCGCTGGGCCACCACCGCGACGACATGGTGGTGACCCTCCTCATGAACATGTTCGTCGGCGCGCGCACGAAGGGCATGCCGCCCAAGCTCGTGAGCGACGACGGGCGCAACGTCGTGATCCGACCGCTGGCCTATGTGGCCGAGACGGACCTGGAGCGCTGGGCCGCGCACCGCCAGTTCCCGATCATCCCCTGCACCCTGTGCGGCAGCCAGGACAACCTGCAGCGCGTGCAGGTCAAGAAGATGATCCACGAGTGGGAGCGCCAGTACCCCGGTCGCATCGACAACATCTTCCACGCCATGGGTCACGTCGTGCCTTCGCACCTGATGGACAAGCGGTTGCACCCCTTCGAGACGCTGCGCCCCACCGGCGTGCCCGATGCCATGGGTGACCGCGCCTTCGACGATGACGACGAGCCTTGCGCGCCCGCAGTGCCCGCAGCGGGCGTGGCGATCAAGCTTGCAGCTGGCATGAAGGATTGAGCGAGCCGCCTCCAGCTGGAGGCGGGCACGCTACACAGGAGGTCAGGCCATGATTGAGCTCCAACTGCTTGCCCGGCGCACCGGGCTCCGGGTGCTGGGCGCCGCGGGCGCGCTGGCGCTCGCGGGCGCACTGGCCGGGTGTGCGGGCTTGAACACGCTCGACAGCGTCGTGCACAGCTACGGCCAGTGGCCAGCGGGCCGCGCGCCGGGCACCTACGCTTTCGAGCGGCTGCCCTCGCAGCAGGCGCGCCCGGAACGTCAGGAGATGCTCGAGGCGACCGCGCGCCCGGCCCTGGAGGCGGCGGGTTTTCGCCCAGCGGCCACCGGTGCCACGCCCGAGGTGACGGTGCAGGTCGGCGGCCGCGTCACGCGCACCGACCGCGCCCCGTGGGACGACCCGCTCTGGTGGCGCGGAGGCTTTGGCTATTGGCGCCACGGCCCGTGGACGGGGCCCTACTGGGGAGCCGGCATGCACACCGATTCGCCGCGCTACGAGCGCGAGGTCGCGCTGCTGATCCGCGACCGCGCCAGCGGCCAGCCGCTGTACGAGACGCGCGCCAGCAGCGATGGCCTGACCCGGGGCGACGCCGCCATCGTGCGCGCGATGTTCGACGCGGCACTCAAGGACTTCCCGGCCGCCGGCGTGAACCCGCGCACCGTGCGCACCCTGCTCACGCCATGATGCCGGCCGGATGGGGTGCGCCGGGCCCGTTGCGGCCGGGGCGCTGTCAGACGCCGCCGCGCACGGCCACCAGCGTGCGCACGTCGCCTTCCCAGCCGCCCAGCTTGTCGCGCAGGTGCTGGCGCTGCGCGGCCGTGGTGCTGTTGTGCAGCCGCGCCGCGAAATCGCAGTTGTGGCGCAGCAGCCGCTGTGCGGGAGACTGCGGGTCGGGCGGTGGCGGCTCGGTCAGGCGCGCGTGCAGCGCGCGCAGGGCCACGAGCACGCGCTCACGGTCGGCGCGCTCGGCCTGCAGCCGCCGCAGCGTGTCGACCATCTCGCGCTGCTGCGCCTGGCGCGCGGCGTACCACGCATCGGCGTCGAAAGGCGAGGCCTCGAGCGCAGCGGCCACGAGCTGGCGCTGCGCGCCATCGAGCCGGCCGTAGAAGTCCTCGATGCGCTCCACCGTGCGCTTGACCGACTCGCGCCGACGTTCATCGGGCCGCGGCTGGACCACCTTCTTGCGGAATTCGGCATTGCGCTTGTCGAAGCGCGCCTGCAGCTCGTCGATCTGCGCAGTGGTGAGCAGCGGCACGACGCGTGCGGCCTGCGGCAGCAGCGCCTCGGTGGCAAGCACGGCGCGTCGGCGCAGCTCATCGCCCCAGCGGCACATCTGCTCGGCCGTGGTCGGCTGCACAGCCTCCTCGCGCAGGCGCGCGAGCAGCTGCGCGTAGTCGGGCATCTGCGTGGAGCGGTGCCACGTGAACCACTGCCCGAGCCCGTCCTTGACCACGGGCAGCTGGGTGTCGTCGAAGTCCACGTACCGGTCCAGCCACCAGCGCGCCAGCAGCGGGCCGCGGTCGTAGCCCAGCCGCAGCGCGCTGCAGCCAGCCAGCACCACGAGCGCGAGCCCGATAATCGCTACCCGCAACCCTGTGCGCGAAAGATTGCTACCCATGGCGCTGAACGTCGTCATCATGGCTGCCGGCAAGGGCACCCGCATGAAATCCGCCCGGCCCAAGGTTCTGCATCGCCTGGCCGGGCGTGCCCTATTGGACCATGTCCTCGATACTGCCCACGGCCTCAGTGGCACGAACGGCCCGACGCCCGCCGAAGGGGCTGCGCCGGTGCATGTGGTCGTGGTCACGGGCTTTGGCGCGTCGCAGGTGCAGGCCTGCGTGGGCGCGCGCGGGCAGTGCGTGCGCCAGGAGCCGCAGCTGGGCACCGGCCACGCGGTGCAGCAGGCCGTGCCTGCGCTGGACGCGCTCGCCCCGGTCACGCTCGTGCTCAACGGCGACGTGCCGCTGGTGCGCACCGAGACCGCGCGCGCACTGGTGCAGGCCTGCGCGGGCGAGCGGCTGGCGCTCCTGACGGTGGAGCTCGACGATCCCGGCGGCTACGGCCGCTTCCTGCGTGATGCGCAAGGCCGGGTGCTGGGCATCGTCGAGCACAAGGACGCCAGCCCCGAGCAGCGCGGCATCCATGAGGTCTACACCGGCATCCTCGCCGCGCCGACGGCGGCGCTGGCGCGCTGGGTGGCCGCGCTTCGCGATGACAACGCGCAGCGCGAGTTCTATCTCACCGACATCGTCGCCATGGCGGTGGCACAAGGCGTGCCGGTGGTGGCCGCGCAGCCCGCCTCGCAAACGGAGGTGCTGGGCGTGAACAGCCCCGTGCAGCTCGCCGAGCTCGAGCGCCTCTACCAGCGCGAACAGGCACACGCCCTGATGGAAGCGGGCGTGCGCCTGGCCGACCCGGCACGCCTGGACCTGCGCGGCACGCTCGCCTGCGGCGCAGACGTGGAGATCGACGTCAACTGCATCTTCGAAGGCGCAGTGAGCCTAGGCGACGGCGTGCGCATCGGCGCGAACTGCTACATCCGCCAGGCGCACATCGAGGCCGGCGCGGTGATCCATCCCTTCACGCACATCGACGGCGAGGCCGCGGGCGTGAAGGTGGGCGAAGGCGCCCTTGTGGGGCCCTACGCGCGGCTGCGCCCGGGCGCCGAACTCGGCCCCGAGGTGCACATCGGCAACTTCGTCGAGGTGAAGAACTCCACGCTCGCGCGCGGCGCCAAGGCGAACCACCTGGCCTACCTCGGGGACGCCACCGTGGGCGAGCGCGTGAACTACGGCGCCGGCAGCATCACCGCGAACTACGACGGCGCGCACAAGCACCGCACCGTGATCGAGGCCGATGCGCACATCGGCTCCAACTGCGTGCTCGTGGCACCGGTGACGGTGGGCGCAGGCGCCACCATCGGCGGGGGCTCCACGATCGCCAAGGACGCGCCGGCCGGCCAGCTCACCGTGGCACGCGCCCGGCAGGCGACGCTGCCAGGCTGGAAGCGACCGCGCAAGGACAAGGCCGGCGGCTGACGCGCGCAGCCCATGACGCCGGCGCGCCCGGGTCGCGCCAGGCGCCCGCTGCGCCCGCGCCTCAACCGAGCGCGTCGGGCGGAGGAAGCGACTCCATCGTCTGCAGCGCCAGGCACAGGTCCTCCCAGGCCTTGGCCTTGTCCGGGAGGTTGCGCAGCAGGTAGGCCGGGTGATAGGTCACCACCACTGGCACGCCCTGGTAGCGGTGCACGCGCCCGCGCAGCCGGCCGATCGGCTCCTCGGTGCGCAGCAGCGACTGCACCGCAAAGCGCCCCATGGCCAGGATCAGGCGCGGCCGCAAGAGCTCGATCTGGCGCACGAGGAAGGGTTCGCAGCGCGCCATCTCCTCGCGCTCGGGGTTGCGGTTGCGCGGCGGGCGGCACTTCAGCGTGTTGGCGATGTAGGCCTGACGGGCCGGCTCGAGCGCGGGGTCGTCCGCGCGCGTGAGGCCCACTGCGCGCAGCATCGCATCGAGCAGCTGGCCGGCCGCCCCGACGAAGGGCTCGCCGCGCAGGTCCTCCTGCTCGCCGGGCGCCTCGCCCACGATCATCCAGTGCGCGCGCGTGCCGCCCACGCCGAACACGGCCTGGTGGCGCGTGGCGCCAAGCGCGCAGGCCTGGCACTGCTCCACCGCCTCGCGCAATGCCGCCCAGTCCATCTGTGCCACGGCGGCAGCGCGCGCCGGGTCTGGGGTGCTCGGGGTGCTCGGGGCACTCGGGGCACTCGGGGCACTCGCCCCACTCGGCGCGAGGATCGGGATGACGGTCGGCGCAGGTGGCACGGCGGTGGAAGTGGGTGCAGGTGCAGGTGCAGGTGCAGGTGCAGGTGCAGGTGCAGGTGCAGGTGCAGGTGCAGGTGCAGGTGAGGGTGGGAGAGGCCCTGCCAATGCGGGAGCAGCCCCGGGCGCAGGCACGGGCGGCTGCCAGTGCGCGATGCGCATCTCGCGCAGCATCGCCAGGCGGCGCTCAGTCAGCGGCACGTTGCAGCTCCGGGGAAATTTCGAGGTCCATCACGATGGCGTCCTCGCGGCGCGAAGCGAAGGCCGGGTAGTAGCCCCGGCGCGTGCCGCGCTCCGCAAAACCGAAGGTGCGGTAGACGGCACGCGCCCGCTCGTTGCCCGCGCGCACCTCCAGCCACACCGCGCCCATCCCGCGCGAGCGCGCGCGCTCGCGCACTGCGCGCAGCAGCAGCAAGCCCCAGCCGTGGTGCTGGTGGGGGGGTGCCACCGTGAGGTTGAGCAGGTGCAGCTCCTGCGCGCCCGGCATGGCCACGAAGTAGCCCAGCAGCTCCTGGCTGCCCGCCCCGTGCAGGACCTCGGCCACGTAGCCCGCCGCCAGCGAGTCGGTGAAGTTGCCGCGGCTCCACGGGTGCCCGTAGGCCTGCACCTCGATGGCCATGACGTGGTCCAGGTCGGCCACCGTCATCGCACGCAGCTCGGGGGCACGCGCGGGCGGCTGCTCACACAGCTGCTCAGGCTGCGGCGGCGTGGCGCGGCTCATGCCGACGCGGCCGAGGCGGCCGATGCAGCCGATGCAGCCGATGCAGCCGCTCGTTCGGCCACCGTGAGCGCGACCTTGTCGCGCAGGTAGACAGGCAGGGCCTGGGCAGGGTCGACGCCGGCCCCGGCAGCCAGCAGTCGCTCGGCCAGGCGCAGCAGCGCAGCGGCCCGGCTGCTGCCCGAGCGCACGGGCGTGCCGGCGGGCCAGGCATCAGGACCCAGGAGAGGCAACCCGCTGCCCGCGACCCAGCCACCGGCAGGCGCTGCCTCCAGCGCGGCCCGCCAAGGCCCGGCGAGCGCCTGCGGCTCCCACAGGCCGGGAGGCAGCACCACCTCCCATCCCGCCGCGACGGCGGGCCCGCGCCAGCGGTACAGGGCCGCGTAGAGCTCACCCATGCGCGCATCCATCGCCACCGCTACGAGTGCACCGGCAGCCGGTGCCGTCCACCGGTCCGAGGGGCCCGGGGAAGCAGCGGGCTGCGCCATCGACAGGTCGGCGCAGTCCTCGGCCACGAGCATCAGGCTGTCGACCGGCACGACCGGGCAGCCCGCGCCAAGCGCCAGGCCCTGGGCCACCGCGCAGGCGGTACGCAGGCCAGTGAAGGCGCCCGGCCCGCAACCGAAGGCCACGGCCCCCAGGTCGCCCGCGCGCAGGCCCTGCTCGCGCAGCATCGCCTGGATGCGTGGCAGCAGCGCCGCCGAAGCCTGCGCCCCGCCCTCGCCCTCGTGCAGCCGCACGCCCAGGGGCCCGCGCAGGGCCACCGACATCGTCTCGGTGGACGTGTCGAGCGCCAGGAGCGCGAGGGCAGCGTCGGACATGCCGGCCAGTGTAGCCATGCGATCATCGTTCCCATGCCATGCCGCGCACCGATCGACTGCGTCCCCGCGGCGCCCTGCATGAAGCAATCCCTGTCGGTCCACCTGGCCACCCTGGCCACCCTGGCTGCCCTGGCCGCACTCGTGACGAGCCCGGCGCTGGCGGCCAGCGCGCTCCCGGCCGAGGCGCTGGCGGCGCTGCAACGCGCGCGCGTGCCGGCCGAGGCCCTGTCGGTGCTCGTGCAGGAGGCCGGCGGGCCGCGCACGCTGCTGGCGCACGAACACCGCCAGCTGCGCAACCCGGCGTCCCTCATCAAGCTGCTGACCACCTACTCCGCGCTCGACCAGCTCGGCCCGGCCTGGACCTGGAGCACGCCGGTGCTGCTGCAGGGCACGCTTGCCGATGGCGTGCTCGACGGGCACGTGCACCTGCGCGGCAGCGGCGACCCCAAGCTCGTGATCGAGCAGATGTGGCTGCTGCTGCGCCGGCTGCAGGGCGCGGGCGTGCGCGAGGTGCGAGGCGATTTCGTGCTCGACCGCGGTGCCTTCGCCCCGGTCGAGGGCTCGGCGGCGGACTTCGACGGCGACGCGACGCGCCCCTACAACGTGCGCGCCGACGCGCTGATGGTGAACTTCAAGGCCGTGGTCTACACCTTCGTGCCCGAGCCGGCACGCGGCCTGGCGCGCGTGGTGGCCGAACCCGAGCTGTCCGCCACGGCGGCCGCGGGTGCAGCGGGTTCCGCCGGCGCGATCGCCGCGGCCGCGCCGGCGCCGGTGACCGTGCCACTGGCCAGCGGCCCCTGCGAGGACTGGCGCGCCGGGCTCAAGGCCGTCCCCGCCGAATCGGGCTACCGCTTCACCGGCCGCTACCCGGCGGCCTGCGGCGAACTCGTCTGGGCACTGGCCGATCCGGACCCCGCCCGCTACGCCGCGCGCGTCATCGAGGCGATGTGGCGAGACATGGGCGGGCGCCTGACGGGCACCGTGCGTGAGGGTCCAGCGCCCGAGGGCGTGCGGCCGCTCTTCGAGCACCGCTCGGAGCCCCTGGCACAGGTGGTGCGCGACATCAACAAGCACAGCAGCAACGTGATGTCGCAGCAGCTCTTCCTGACGCTGGCGCTGCAGCGTGACCCGAAGACCCCCGCCAGTGCCGAGGGAGCGCGCGAGGCGCTGCGGCGCTGGGTTGCAGAGCGCCTGGGCGAGCCGCCCGAGGGCTTCGCGCTCGACAACGGCTCGGGCCTGTCGCGCACCACACGCGTGACGGCGCAGTGGCTCGTGCGGCTGCTGCAGCACGCGTGGTCGAGCCCGGTGATGCCCGAGCTGATGGCGTCGCTGCCCGTCAGCGGCACCGACGGCACACTGCGGCGCTCGCGCGCGAGCGCGGGGCGCGCGCACCTGAAGACGGGTTCGCTGCGCGACGCGGCAGGCGTGGCCGGCTACGTGCTGTCCGACTCGGGGCGGCGCTACGTGGTGGTCGCCCTCGTCAACCACGCCCAGGCCCAGGCGGCGCGCCCGGCGCTCGATGCCATCGTGCAGTGGGCCATCCGCGACGGCGCGCCCGCAGGATCACGCTGACTGGCGCCCCTGCATGAAAGACTTCCCCACACCGAACCGGAGCCCGACGCGTTGGACACCCTCGCCCTGAGCCACACGGACTGGCTGGGCTTTGCCGCAGCCGCCCTCACCACTTCCTCCTTCGTGCCGCAGGCGCTGCTGACGCTGCGCACGAGGGACGTGAGCGGCATCTCGCTGTCGATGTACAGCGCCTTCACGCTGGGCGTGGCGCTGTGGCTCGTTTACGGCATCGTGCTGGGGTCGTGGCCGATCATCGTGGCCAACGCC
>CAILKA010000392.1 GCA_903834645.1 uncultured beta proteobacterium | reverse complement strand
GAGGTCGACGAAGGCCGTGGGCGGCCGGTACTCGCGCCCCTCGGACCAGAAGCTGCGCGCCCAGCTCACGGGCTCGCGCCAGCCCCAGTCGAAGAAGGAATACCACGGCACGTGGCGCACGCGCCCGCGCACGGCCAGCACGCTCACGTAGACGTTGGGACCCCAGCTGCGCTCCACCGGCAGCTCGATCGTCGGGTCGCGCCCGCGCAGCTGCACCACGCGCGTGTGCAGCACGCCCTCGCGCTCCACCGCCAGCAGCGCGGTGGCCTCGCGAAAGGGCATGCGCACCTGCAGCCGGGCCGTCTCGCCGGGCTCGACGCGGCGCCGCTCGGGCAGCACGTCGATGCGGTCGTCGTCGTCCTGCGCGAACCAGAGCTCGCCTTGCTGCGTGGCCCAGACGCTCGCCGCGGCCTGTGCGGCGTTGCCGGCCTGGTCGCGGGCCGACGCCACGAGCTGCACCTCGCCGGCCACCTCCAGGCGCGAGCGGCACATGAGCAGCCCGCGCTCGTCGGTGCGCCCGCTGCACAGCACGCCGAGGTCGCGCAGCTGGGTGCGGTTTTCCCAGGCGTAGAAGCCGCCCACCAGGCGCTTGCGCGTGCTCAGCACCTGCACCTGCCGGCCGCGCACCTCGACAGCCTGGTTGCGCAGCGGTCGGCCCTGGGTGTCCAGTGCCACGGCGCGGTACTCGGCCTCTCCGCGCGTGCCCGTCCAGGCGCGTGCGGCAAGGCCGAGCACGACGGCGCTGGGCCACACCGGCACCCGCAGCGCCACCGACTGCACCTCGCCATTGGGATCCGCAAAGCTCACCTCGGCCAGCACCTCGCTGGCGCGGTCCACGGGCGGCAGGTTCTTCAGCAAGATGCGCGCCGCGCCGGCCGCGCTCGTGGTCGAGGCGAGCTTGTCGGCCACGAGCCGGCCGGCGGCCTCGCGCGCTGCCGCCTCGGGGTCGTATTCGTCGGCGGGCGCGACGCCTTCGCGCACGGCTGCGGGCGGCTCGAAGCGGAAGTCCTCGTAGCCGGGGAAGGAGAGGCCCTGCGGGCGCAGCAGCGCGGTGGCCTTCAGCGGCGCGTTCGCCACGCCGCCGCCGCCCAGATGGTTGAGCTGCACGTCCAGCGGCAGCTCCTTGGGCGCCACGAGCGTGCCCTTGGCCGTGCCCAGGCGGGCTTGCACCAGCGGCACGCGGAACTCCTCCACGCGAAAGCTGCCGGATACCCAGCTCAGCGTCTCCGGGCGTGGCGTGGCGGCCTGCATCGCCGCGCGGCCGGCTGCGTCAGGCCCCGGCTGCGAGGCGGGTGAAGGCGGCAGCGTGCGCTCGAGCACCACGCGCCACACCCCGAGCCGCGCGCCGGCGGGCACCGCCCAGGTGGAGACGGCGCTGCGCCCTTCGGCAGGCCATTGCAGCGGCAGCACCGCTTCCTCGCCGCTGCCTTCATGCACCAGGCGCACGCGTTCGGGCAGCTGCGCCGCGGGCAGCATCGCCAGGCCGCGCGCGGACTGGCGGCGCACGAAGTGCTTCATCGACACGGTCTCGCCCGCGCGCACCAGCGTGCGGTCGAAGACGGTGTGGGCGCCGATGTCGGGCTGGCCTTCGGCCGACACCGGCACGTTGAAGCGCCAGGGCTCGATGCCGCGGTCCCAGTCGGTGTAGGCAAAGCCCATGTCGGCCACGCCCTGGGCATCGGTGTGGCGCGCGCTGACGAAGAACGCCTCGCCTTGCGGGCAGGCAGGGCCGCTCGCAGTCAGCGGCTGGTTGATCCGTGCCAGGCCTTGCGCGTCGGTGCGGCCTTGCCAGAGCGGCTGGCCGCGGCAGTCGCTCACCGCCACCTGCGCCCCGGCCACGGGGCGGCCCCGGTCGAGCGAGGTCACCCACACCAGGCTGTCCTCGCGCCCGCGCTTGACGTGCACGCCCAGGTTCGTGACGAGCACGCCCGTGCGCACGTACATCGGGTTCCGGGTTTCGAGCAGCGCGGCGCCGAGCCGCGGCGACTCGATCTCCACCACGTGGTAGCCCGGCCCGGGCAGGGGAATGCCCACCACCTCGAGCGGGCCTGCGTCGGGCAGGGAGGCGGGCAGCGCGAGCCTGGCAGCCTGTGCGTCGGCGCTCAGCACCGACACCTCGCGCGTGTGCACGAGCCGGTCGACGCGGCGGCGCACCTTGCGACCGCGTGCGTCCTCCTCCTCGCGCCACTCGCTCCACTGCTCGGGCGGCAGGCCGAGTTCGCGTGCGCGCATCCGGCTCTCGTGCATCTGGCGCAGGCGTGCAAACCACTGCACGATCTCGGCGTCGGTGCGCACGGTGCGCACGCGCACCTGGCCGGGCGAGGCAGGGCGGCCCGCCGGGCCCGGCGCGCTTGCCCCAGCCGAGCCGGCCGCGGCCGCGGCCGCGTTCGCCCCGGGACGCAGTTCAGCCTGCACGTGGCGCAAGGTCACGGGCAGCAAGGCGCCGGCCGGGTCGGCCAGCCGCTCCACGACGCCAAACGGCGCAGCCGCGAACTTCGCCAGCGGCGGGGCGTCGCCGGTGCGCACTTCCAGCGGGAAGCTCGAGGCGTTGGCCAGCGCGCGGCCCGTGTGGTCCTGCAGCCCCGCGGGCAGCGTCACGGTGTAGCGGGCGTTGTCGACCAGCGGCGGGGCAAAGCTCACCTCGGTGAGCGTGTCGCTCGTCTCGGCGCGGGGCAGGTCGGGTGCGCGCGGCGCACCGGCGGCCGGTGCGACCGGGGTCAGCCTCACCTGCGCGGCCAGTGCGCGCGCCACCGGAGCGGAGAAGAGCACCGTCAGCGGCCGGATCGGCAGGCACGGCGCCTGCGCACGCTCGCGCTCGCAGCTGAACTCGGCCGAGAAGGCCGGTCGCACGTTCCAGCCAAAGGCCTGCTCGCCGCGCGTGAGCACCTGAGGGTTCCCCTGGGACGCAATGCCCCGGCCCCAGACAAGCCGCACCTTGGTGGCGCCGGGCAGCGCACGCGCGCACGCGAGCACCACCGAGCGCTCGGCCACGCGCGTGCGGCGCTGCGCCTTCAGGAGGGCGTCGCGCGCCGCGCCCGTGACCACGCGAACGGGGATGCGGTCGCCCACACCCTCGATCTCGCAAGCGGCATGCGTGACGATGCTGGCCTCGGTGGCGGCCCCGGTGAGTTGCAGCAGGAAATGCTGGTCTTCCTCGATCTCGCTGCCAGGCCAGGGCAGCACCTGGGCCACAGCCGGGCCGCCGGTCGAAAAACGCCCAGTGGTCATGCCCTGCACGGCGTCCCCGCCAGGCTTCCAGTCGGGCTTGACGCGCACCTCGCAGCGCAGGCCGGGCGGCAGTTCCTCGCGGAAGTCGTATACCCAGGTTCGCGCGTCCTCCCAGCGGCCGGCCCCGGCCGGGGTGGCGGGCTGGCAGCTGACGCTTGCGGGATCCGGGCCGCGCGGGTCACCCAGTGGCACCACCGGCGTGTCGAACTGCAGGCGCACCTGCTGCGCCTGCGGCACCTCGCCGCGTGGGGCGATGTCCAGGACACGTGCCGCGTCGGCGCACGGGGCGCCCACCATCAGCGCACAGGCGGCAAGGGCGCGCGCCCAAACGAGCCCGGGTGGGGGAACTTTCAGGTGCATGGTCACTCCCAGCGGGCCACCCTGCAGGGCTGCGCCCTGCGCATGTCCCGGGCAAGCCCTCCTCCGATCGTAGGCGCTCGGGCCGCAGGCGCGAACGCAGTCGGAGCCGTCATTCTTCGGGGTTTGCACCCAGTCGGCGGGTGCCTCCGCGCGGGGTCGATGGGCCTGGCGGGCTCAGCGACCCGGCTTCAGCCCTGACTGCCTGCCGGTGCCGCTGTCGGGTGGCACCTCGGCCTCCGGATCCGGCTCGAACCGTTCCTCGGGCAGCTTCGAGCGCCGGCGCAGGATCAGCCCGAACACGCCCAGCGCCAGCACCAGCAGCACGGCCGGGCCGAACCACAGCAGCGCGGTGCTGCCCTTGACCGGCGGCCGGTAGAGCACGAAATCGCCGTAGCGCGCGGTCATGAAGTCGATCACCTCGCGATCGCTTGCGCCGCGGGCGAGCATCTCGCGCACCTGGCGCTTGAGGTCCACCGCCAGGTCGGCATTGGAGTCGGCGATCGTCTGGTTCTGGCACACGAGGCAGCGCAGCTGAGCCGACAGCTTCTGCACCCGAAGCTCCAGTTCAGCGGGCAAGGCGGCTGAAGCCACCGGGGCCGCAGGCGCGGCCGCGCGTGCTCGGCCGGGGTGCGCGAGCATCGCAGCCAGCGCCAAGACCACGGCCAGCACGGCCAGCCTCATGCCCCCCGGTGCCGACGAACCTGGCACCCTCATACGGCCCCCAACTGCTTGAGCAGCGGCTCGATGCGCTCGCGCACAGCCTGCTCCGTGAGCGGGCCGATGTGCTTGTAGCGCACCTGGCCCTTGGCATCGATGACGAAGGTCTCGGGCACGCCATAGACGCCCCAGTCGATGCCCACCCGGCCGTCGAAGTCGATCAGCGTGGCCGCGTACGGGTCGCCCAGGCGCTGCAGCCAGGCGCGCGCATTGCCGGGCTGGTCCTTGTAGTTCAGGCCGTAGACGGGCACGCGGGTACGCTTGGCCAGGTCGATCACCAAGGGGTGCTCCTGCTGGCACGGGGCGCACCAGGAGGCCCACACGTTGAGCACCCACACCTTGCCGAGCAGGTCCTCGCGCCGGATCGACTTGCCGGGGTCGTCCAGCCG
>CAILKA010000391.1 GCA_903834645.1 uncultured beta proteobacterium | reverse complement strand
GAGCTCGGCCTGACCGGGCTGGCCGTGCCCGAGGACCATGGCGGCATGGGCTTCGGCCCGGTCGAGGCGATGGTGGTGAGGGAAGAACTCGGCCGCGGCCTCGTGAATGCGCCCTATGCGATGGGGGCGCTCGTGGCGCCGGCGCTGCTGGCAGCGGGCCCCGCGCAGCTGCAACAGGCCTGGCTGCCCCGCGTGGCGGCGGGCGAGGCACTCGTCGTGCTGGCCTACCAGGAGCGCGCGGCGCGCCACCGGCTGCACCACGTCAGCACGCGCGCCGTCGCCGCCGAGGGCGGCTACCGGCTCAGCGGCGCCAAGAGCGTGGTGCCGGCGGGTGACGAGGCCGATGCCTTCATCGTGCCGGCGCGCCTGGCCGGCGCGGTGGACGACCCCGCAGGCCTCGCGCTCTTCCTCGTGCCGCGCGGTGCGGCGGGGCTGACGGTCGGCGCCCACCCCACGCAGGACGGCGCACGGGCGGCCGAGCTCCAGCTTTCCGACACGCCAGCCACGCTCGTGTGCACCGAGGGTTGGCCCGTGCTCGAGCAGGCGGCCGACATCGGCATCGCCGCCGCCTGCGCCGAAGGCGTGGGCCTGATGGACCGGCTGCTGGCCATCACGGTCGACTACATGAACACGCGGCGCCAGTTCGGCGTGCCCATCGCGAGCTTCCAGGCGCTGCGCCACCGCGTGGCCGACGTGAAGATGCAGCTCGAGCTGGCTCGCTCGATGAGCTACTACGCCAGCCTCAAGCTCGGCGAGCCGGCACCGCAGCGCCGCCGTGCGCTGTCCCAGGCCAAGGTGCAGCTCGGGCGCAGCATGCGCCACGTGGGCCAGGAGTGCATCCAGCTGCACGGCGGCATCGGCGTCACCGAGGAGTACGTGGGCAGCCACTACTTCAAGCGCCTGACCGTGCTCGAGCTCAGCTGGGGCGACACGATGCACCACCTGGGCGAGGTGAGCTGCCGCATGCAGGACACGGCGGGGGTCTTCGCTTGACGACAGGCGTCGGTGCCCTCACCGACGTGGCCGGCCTGAGGGTCGGCCACCACACGCTGGCCGCGCGCTCGACCGGCTGCACCGTGGTGCTGTGCGAGGCCGGCGCCGTGTGCGGCGTGGACGTGCGCGGCGGCGCCCCCGGCACGCGCGACACCGAGCTGCTGCGCCCAGAGAACAGCGTGCAACAGGTGCATGCCGTGCTGCTCACGGGCGGCAGCGCCTTCGGGTTGGCCGCTGCGGACGGCGTCATGCGCTGGCTCGACGAGCGTGGCCACGGCCTGCCGGTCGGGCCCGCGCGGGTGCCGATCGTGCCGGCGGCCGTGCTCTTCGACCTGTGGGTGGGCGACGCCTCGATCCGCCCCGATGCCGCCAGCGGCTACGCGGCCTGCGAAGCGGCCTCGGCCGGCGCACCCGCCACCGGCAGCGTGGGCGCCGGTGCCGGAGCCGCCGTGGGCAAGCTCTACGGGATCGGGCGGGCCATGAAGGGCGGGGTCGGCACAGCCTCGGTGCGCGTGGGCGCCTTCACAGTGGGGGCGCTGGTGGCAGTGAACGCGGTGGGAGACGTGCTCGACGAACAGGGCCGCGTGCTCGCCGGGGCCCGCAGCGAGGACGGCAGCGGTTTCATGGAGACCTCGCGTGCCCTGCTGCAGGGCCAGGGGCCGGCGCGGCTCGTCCCGGGTTCGGCCACGACGATCGGCGTGGTGGCCACCGATGCCACGCTCACCAAGCCCCAGGCCGCCAAGCTCGCGAGCCTGGCGCACCACGGCCTGTCGCGCGCAATCGACCCCGTGACGCCGCACGACGGCGACACCCTCTTCGCACTGGCCACCGGCCGCGCCGGGCCCGTGGACGACATCGGCGGGCTCGGGGTGGCGGCGGCCGAGGCGGTGGCCCGGGCCATCCGACAGGCCGTGCGCGCGGCCACCGGGGTGGCGGGCCTGCCCGGCCTGGCCGACAGCCCGCCATGACCACGCCGCAACCGCGCCGGCCTGGCCCCCGCACACCTGCACCCCAGGGCGCAGCGGCCCGCATACCGTGCGCCTGACGCTCTCCCGCGCCCTGCACAGCCAAGGCTTCGGCGCGCGCCGCGCCTGCGAGGGGCTCGTCCTGCACGGCCGGGTGCGCATCGGGCAGCGCGTGTGCGAGGACCCCTTCGAGGAGGTCGACACGCAGGGCCTCATCCTCGAGGTGGAGGGCCAGGCCTGGCCCTTCCACGCGCGCGCCCTGCTGATGCTCAACAAGCCTGCCGGCTACGAGTGCTCCACACGCCCGCGCCACCACCCGAGCGTGCTGTCGCTGCTGCCCGCGCCCCTGCGGGTGCGCGGCGTGCAGCCCGTGGGGCGCCTGGACGAGGACACGACCGGGCTGCTGCTCATCACCGACGACGGCCCCCTCATCCACCGCCTGACCTCGCCCAAGTGGCACGTGCCCAAGATCTACGAGGTGCGCACGCGCCACCCGGTGGATGCGCAGGTCGCGCAGCGCCTGTGCGAGGGCGTGGTGCTCGACGACGACCCCCTGCCCGTGCGCGCGGCGGCCTGCGAGGCCACGGGCAGCCATGCCCTGCGCCTCACCCTGACCGAAGGGCGCTACCACCAGGTCAAGCGGATGGTGGCGGCGGTGGGCAACCGCGTCGAGGCGCTGCACCGCAGCGCGGTGGGCGCGCTCACGCTGCCCGAAGATCTGCAGCCCGGCCAGTGGCGATGGCTCGACGCCGAGGCGCAGCCGTGGCAGCCTCGTACAGGCACGCCGTGAGCGGCCCCGGCCCGGGCCTGCCTCGGGGCGCCATCCTGAACACATCCTCATGACCACCCTGTCACGCACCACCCCCATCCTGCGCAGCTTCGACGAGGCCCGGGCGCGCGAGTTCTACGTCGGCTTCCTCGGCTTCGAGGTCATCTTCGAGCACCGCTTTCACGAAGGAGCACCGCTGTACATGGAGGTGCGGCGCGACGGCTGCGCGCTGCACCTGTCCGAGCACCACGGCGATGCGACCCCGGGGGCGTCGATGCGCATCCAGGTGAGCGACGTGGACGCGCTGTGCACGGAGCTGCTGGCAAAGCACTACGCCCACGCTCGGCCGCATGTGGAGGCCATGCCCTGGGGCACGCGCGACTTCACCGTGACCGACCCGTTCGGCAACCGGCTCACCTTCACCAGTGCCACCAGCACCTGACGCGTGTCCGTCTCCCTACCTCTACGCGTCGCCGTGATCGGCGGCGGCCCGGCCGGGCTGGCGGCCGCCGAGGTGCTCGTGGCCGGCGGCGCGCAGGTCGAGCTCTTCGACGCCATGCCCTCGGTGGGGCGCAAGTTCCTGCTTGCCGGCCGCGGCGGGCTGAACCTCACGCACGCCGAGCCGCTGGATCCCTTCCTCGGGCGCTACGGTGCGGCCAGCGGGCGGCTCGAGCCCTTTGTGCGGGCCTTCGATGCAACCGCCCTGCGCGAGTGGGCACTGGGCCTGGGTATCCCCACCTTCGTCGGCACCTCCAACCGGGTCTTTCCCACCAGCCTGAAGGCCGCGCCGCTGCTGCGCGCCTGGCTGCACCGACTGCGCGCCGCCGGCGTGGTGCTGCACGCCCGCCACCGCTGGCTGGGCTGGGCCGAAGATGGCGCCCTGCGATTTGCCGCACCCGCCGGCGAGGTGCAGCACCGCGCCGAAGCCACCGTGCTGGCACTGGGCGGCGCGAGCTGGGCGCGCCTGGGCTCCGATGGGGCCTGGGTGCCGGCACTGCAGGCCTGCGGCGTGGCGGTGAGCCCGCTGCGGCCGGCCAACTGCGGCTTCGACGTGGCGGGCGGCTGGAGCGACTACCTGCGCCAGCGCTTTGCGGGCCAGCCCGTGAAGCCCGTGGCCGCCAGCGTCGTGCAGGAGGACGGCACGGTGCTGCGCCAGCAAGGCGAGTTCGTGCTCACCGACACAGGAGTGGAAGGCAGCCTGGTCTATGCCTTTTCAGCTTCGCTGCGCGAGGCCATTGCTCGCCACGGCCAGGCCATGTTCACGCTGGACCTGCTGCCCGCGCACAGCGCGGAGCAGGTGGCAGCCGAGGTGATGCGTCCGCGTGGCGCGCGCAGCCTGGCCACGCACCTGAAGAGCCGCCTGAACCTGCAGGGCCTGAAGCTCGCCCTGCTGCACGAGGTGTCGGGCGCCTCCTCCCGGAACGACACCGCACGGCTGGCACAGGCCCTCAAGGCCCTGCCCCTGACCCTGGTGGCCCCGCGCCCGATCGACGAGGCCATCAGCACCGCCGGCGGCGTGGCCTGGAGCGAGCTGGACGACCGGCTGATGCTGCGCGCCCGCCCCGGCGTGTTCTGCGCGGGCGAGATGCTCGACTGGGAAGCCCCCACTGGCGGCTACCTGCTCAACGCGTGCCTGGCCACGGGGCGTGCAGCCGGGCAAGGCGTGCTGCAGTGGCAGGCGGGCGCACGGTGACCGCCGACCCGCCCCGCCTGCACTGGACCGAGGCAACCGGCCCGCACAGCGCCCGCTGGCGCAGCGAAGCCGGCTGGCCGCCACCCCGGCGCGTGCGCGTGGCCGACGACACGATCAACGCCGATACCGCCTACCGCCTGGCCTGCGAGGGTGAGGCGCTGCTGTGGAGAGGCGACTACCACCAGGCGCGCCAGCTGCTGCAGGCCATGGCGCGGCGCATCGACCGCCGTGCGAACAGGGCCGCCCCGGGGCCCGCGCCCACCCCCGCCCAGGCCTTCCACCTGCACCGCAAGGCGCAGGGCGAGCGCGCCCGCATCCTGGGGATGCTGCTGATCCCCCTTGGGGCCGACCACCACGTGCCGCTGCGGCGTGCCCCCGCCGGCACGCAGGATGCCTGCGAGGAGGCATGGGGTGCAGCCGGCGAGCCGTCGGTCGCCTCGCTGCGCGAACTGCTCGGTCTCATCAGCGCACACGAGTGGCGGCGCAAGGGCGTGCCGGTGCCGGCACTGGGCGGCGAGCACATCCATCCCCACTACGGCGTCTTCAGCCCGGTGCGCGGCGAGTACGTGGACCTGGTCGCGCAGGCGCCGCTGCCGGTGGCCTTGAAGGGGCGCAGCCTCGCCTTCGACATCGGCACCGGAACCGGCGTGCTGGCCGCGGTGCTGGCCCGTCGCGGTGTGCAGCGCGTCATCGCCACCGACTGCGACGCGCGGGCGCTCGCTTGCGCCCGCGAGAACCTGGAGCGGCTGGGCTGCGCGGGCGCCGTGCAGGCGATCGACGCCGATCTCTATCCAGAGGGGCACGCACCGCTGATGGTCTGCAACCCGCCCTGGCTGCCGGCCAAGCCCAGCTCTCCGGTGGAGCGCGCCGTCTACGACCCGGACAGCCGCATGCTCAGGAGCTTCCTGGCCGGCCTGGTAGCGCACCTCGCGCCCGGCGGCGAAGGCTGGCTCATCGTGTCGGACCTGGCCGAGCACCTGGGCCTGCGTACGCGCGCGGAGCTCGAAGGCTGGATCGCCGCAGGCGGCCTGCGCGTGGCCGGCCGCCTGGACACGCGCCCGCGCCATGGCAAGGCCTTCGATCGCGACGATCCGCTTCATGCGGCTCGGTCGCGCGAGCTCACGTCGCTGTGGAGGCTGGTGGCCGCCTGAGTCGTGCCACGCAGCTGTCAGCCCCCATGCGCAGGGCAGGCACGCACCGCCTCGATAATTCCCCCATGCAAGTCTTCCGCGGCCTTCCGCCCCCTGCGGCGCGCAGCGCCTGCGCGCTCACCATCGGCAACTTCGACGGCGTGCACCGCGGCCACCAGGCCATGCTCGCGCTTCTCACGAGCGAGGCGCGCCACCGCGGCCTGGCCAGCTGCGTCCTGACCTTCGAGCCGCACCCTCGGGACTTCTTCGCGCGCCGGCTCCAGCAGCCCGAGCTCGCCCCCGCGCGCATCGGCACGCTGCGCGACTGCGCAGCCGAGCTGGCGCGCTGCGGCGTGGACAGGCTGGTGATCCTGCGCTTCGACGCCGCACTCGCCGCACTGCCCCCCGAGGCCTTTGCCGAGCGCATCCTGGCTCAGGGCCTGGGGGCCCGCGCGGTGCTGGTGGGTGACGATTTCCGCTTCGGCGCGAAGCGCGCCGGCGACTACGCCATGCTCGACGCTCTGGGTGCACGCCTGGGCTTCGACGTGGCCCGCATGATGAGCTACGAGGTGCACGGCCTGCGCGTGTCGAGCTCGGCCGTGCGCACGGCGCTCGCCCAGGGTGACCTGGCCCGCGCGGCCACGCTGCTCGGGCGCCCGTGGAGCCTGAGCGGGCGCGCGATCCACGGCGCCAAGCTCGGCCGCGAGCTGGGCTTTCGCACCCTCAACCTGAAGCTGCGCCACCCCACGCCCGCCCACCCCGGCATCTTCGTGGCCCGCGTCCACGGGCTGGCCGACGCCCCGCTGCCCGCGGTGGCCAGCCTGGGCGTGCGGCCCACGGTGGAGGAAGCGGGGCGGCTGCTGCTGGAGGTGCACTGCCTGCAATGGCCCGACTCGCTCGGCCTTGACGGCGGCTACGGACGCTGCCTGCAGGTGGACCTGCTGCACCGCCTGCATGAGGAGCGCAAGTACCCGTCGCTGGAAGCGCTGCGCGAGGGCATCGCGCGTGACGTGGAGGACGCACGCGCCTGGTTCGCGCGCTGACTGCGGGCGCGAGATGGCGTCGGGCAGCCGGTCTGGCCAGCTGCCGGGATGGTCAGAAGCGCCACGCGAGCCCGGCGCCCAGGCCCTGCGTGCCGGCACGCCGAGTGAGCGGGCTGCGCGCAGCCGGGCCCACGAGGCGCGAGGCACTGGCCTCGACGTAGCTGCTCCACTCGCGCCCGAACTCGTGCCGGTAGCTCGCCGCCCCATATGCGCTGCGCAACCCATCGGCAGCACGGTACACGGGGTAGCCCGAGCGGGCCGCCTGCTCGGGCGTGACGCCATGCCAGGTCTGCATGTAGCCCCCGCCCGCGCCAGTGAGGCCGGCCGACAGCACCAGGCGCCTGCCGTGCCCGAAGTCCCACTGTCGCGAGACTCCTGCATCCAGCCCATAGCCGCCCACGCGGCCGAGGAGGTCCAGGCTGCTGGCACCCGTGAGCACCCAGCCCGGTTCGGGCTCCCATCGCAGCGAAAACCGCGCGCGCAGGGTGGAGCGGATGTCACCCATGCCGGCGAGCTCCGGGCTCCGGTCTTGGGCACGGCCGCCGTCCTGGCGCAGGTTCAGCCGCAGCCGCAAGGCGTCCGTGCGCAGCAGTTCGGCACCGAAACCGCGGTCCAGATCGATGTTGCGGCGCGTGGTGAAGCCGCCGGCCCCGGTCACGGTGTAGGGCCCCCAGCGCAGGAAGCCGCCAGGTCGGATGCCCGTGTGCCGCAGCGCCGAGCCCGGGTAGGCCGCCCCCTGGCGAACGATGAGGCCGATCGCCCCCTCCCACACGGGCTCGGGGGGCCCCGCAGCGGTGTCGTGCGGCTCGTCAGCGGGCGCGCCAGACCCGCCCGGTGCCCCGAACGCGGGCTCCACCCCAACCCCGAGCACCAGCAGCGCCGATGCGGCACACCATCGGCCCAACGGGCCTGCGCCGGGCATCCCAAGCGCCGGTCCGGGTGGCCACAGCCGCGAAGCCCCGCCCTCGCTCACTCCGTTGCCCCCGGTAGAATCTGGATCATGCGATTGTCCCCCGTGTCGCCCTCGAGCAGCCGCTGGCACGCCACGCGGCGCCAGAGCACGCGCGACCGAATTCGGCGCTCGTCGATGCCTGGCGGCTGAAGCCGCCCTGCCCTGCCCACTCCGCGCCTTGCGGCCGTGGGCTGATCGCGGCGCACAGGCGCCGCGCCCTGCGACAGCTTGCACCATGAGCACCCCCGACTACCGCACCACGCTCAACCTGCCCGACACCCCCTTCCCGATGCGCGGCGACCTGCCCAAGCGCGAGCCGGGCTGGGTCCAGGACTGGGAAGACAAGGGCCTGTACCAGCGCCTGCGCGACGCGCGCCGCCACGCCCCGCGCTTCATCCTGCACGACGGCCCGCCCTACGCGAACAACGCGATCCACATCGGGCACGCGGTCAACAAGGTCCTGAAGGACATGATCGTCAAGGCGCGCCAGCTCGCCGGCTTCGACGCGCAGTACGTGCCCGGCTGGGACTGCCACGGCCTGCCCATCGAGAACGCCATCGAGAAGAAGCACGGCCGCGGCCTGAGCCGCGACGAGATGCAGGCGAAGTCGCGCGCCTGGGCCACCGAGCAGATCGCGCAGCAGATGGCCGACTTCAAGCGCCTGGGCGTGCTCGGCGACTGGGCGCACCGCTACGCGACGATGGACCCGCCCAACGAGGCCGGCGAGATCCGTGCCTTCAAGCGCGTGGTCGAGCGCGGCTTCGTCTACCGGGGCCTCAAGCCCGTCTTCTGGTGCTTCGACTGCGGCAGCTCGCTGGCCGAGTTCGAGATCGAGTACGCCGACAAGAAGAGCCAGACGCTGGACGTGGCCTTCCCCTGCGCCGAGCCCGAGCGCCTGGCCGCGGCCTTCCTGCCGCCCGAGGATGCGGACGCCCTGCTCAACCGCATGCAGGCCAGCGGGCTCACTGCGTTTGCCGTGATCTGGACCACCACGGCCTGGACGCTGCCGGCCAACCAGGCGCTGAACCTCAACCCCGCGCTCGACTACGCCCTCGTGGAAACGCCGCGTGGGCTGCTCGTGCTGGCGGCCTCGCTCGTGGAGAAGTGCCTGGCCCGCTACGGCCTGGAGGGCCGCGTGCTGGCCACCACGGTGGGCGAGAAGCTCGGCGGCCTGCAGTTCCGGCACCCGCTGGCCCACGTGCACCCGGGCTACGACCGCGCCAGCCCCGTGTACCTGGCCGACTACGCCACCGCCGAGGACGGCACCGGCATCGTCCACTCTTCCCCGGCCTACGGCCTGGACGACTTCCTGAGTTGCCGCGCCAACGGGATGGCGCTGGCCGACATCCTCAACCCGGTGCAGGGCAACGGGGTGTACGCAGCGGAGCTGCCGCTCTTCGGCGGGCAGAACATCTGGAAGGCCGCGCCCGTGATCATCGAGGCGCTGCGCGAGGCCGGCCGGCTGCTGGCCACCGAGCCGTTGCAGCACAGCTACCCGCACTGCTGGCGCCACAAGTCGCCGGTGATCTACCGCGCCGCCTCGCAGTGGTTCGTCCGCATGGACGAGGGCGAAGGCGTCTTCACCACCGACAAGGCGCCGCGCACGCTGCGGCAGATGGCGCTCGACGCCATCGACCGCACCGCCTTCTACCCCGAGAACGGACGCGCGCGGCTGCGCGACATGATCGCCAACCGGCCCGACTGGTGCATCAGCCGCCAGCGCAGCTGGGGCGTGCCGCTGCCCTTCTTCCTGCACAAGGACACCGACGAGCTGCACCCGCGCACGCTCGAGATCCTCGACCAGGCCGCCGACATCGTCGAGCGCGGCGGCATCGAAGCCTGGAGCCGCGAGACGGTGGACAGCATCTTGAACCAAGCCGGTGATGACGCGGCCCATTACACCAAGAGCACCGACATCTTGGAGGTCTG
>CAILKA010000390.1 GCA_903834645.1 uncultured beta proteobacterium | reverse complement strand
GCTGGTTCGAAGGCGAGATCGTGCCCGTGGCCGACGAGACCTTCGAGGCCGAGGGCCTGCGCCCGCGCGGTATCCGGCTCTCGGGCAAGGCCAAGGTGGCCGACCGCGACACGCACCCGCGGCCCACGCCACCGGAGGTGCTGGCCAAGCTGCGCACGGTGTTTCGCGACGGCGTGCAGACGGGAGGCAACAGCTCGGCCCTCACCGATGCGGCCGCCGCCGCGCTGGTGGGCAACGAGGTCGCCTGCCGCGCACTGGGGCGCACCCCGCTGGCGCGCCTGGCCGCGGCCTCGGTGGTGGGCGTGCCGCCGCTCATCATGGGCATCGGGCCGGCGCCGGCCATCCGGCTGCTGCTGGAGCGCGCAGGGTTGGCCCTGGCCGACATCGCGCGCTTCGAGATCAACGAGGCGCAGGGCGCACAGACGCTGGCCGTGGCGCGGGAGCTCGGCCTGGACGAGACGCGCCTGAACGTCAAGGGCGGCGCGATCGCCCTGGGCCACCCGCTGGCGGCCACCGGCGTGCGCCTGACCGTGACGGTGGCGCGGCAACTCAAGGAGATCGGCGCGCGCTGGGGCGTGGCCTCTGCCTGCGTCGGCGGCGGCCAGGGCATCGCGCTGCTGGTGGAGAACATGGAGGCCACACGATGAGCACGACACCAACCGGCCAGCCCATCGGGTCATCGAATGAGGGTGCACCCATGGCCGCCGCACAACCCCGCTCCCGCGAGCACGTCTACCGCGTGGCCGTGCAGTTCGGCGACTGCGACCCCGCAGGCATCGTCTTCTTCCCCAACTTCAACCGCTGGATGGACGAGGCGTCGCTTGCCTTCTTCATGGGTTGCGGCATCCCGCCGTGGCGCGAACTCGTGAAGACGCGCGGGATCATCGGCACGCCGCTGCTGGAGATCCACACGAAGTTCTACCGCCCCGCCACCTACGGCGAGACGATCGAGATCCACACCACCGTGGAGAGCTGGGCGGCCAAGACGCTGCGCCAGCGCCACGTGGTCAAGCGTGGGGACGTGGTGCTGTGCGAGGGCACCGAGGTGCGGGCCTTCTGCATCCGCGATCCCGAGAACCCCGACCGCATCAAGGCCATCCCGGTGCCCGAGGACATCCGCGCGGCCTGCACGCTGCCCGACTGAGGCCTGCACACATGGCCTGGGAGTACCACGCCCCGCTCGCCGACATGCGCTTCGTGATCGAGCGCGTGCTCGAGGCCCCGCGTTCATGGCAGCACTGCGCGGCCTTTGCCGAGCTCGATGTCGACACCGCGGCGGCCGTGATGCAGGAGGCTGCGCGCTTTGCCAGCGGCGTGCTGCTGCCGATCAACGCCGCCGGCGACCGCATCGGCTGCGTGCGCGAGGCCGACGGCGCGGTGCGCACGCCGCCGGGCTACCGCGAGGCTTACCGTGCCTACGTCGAAGGCGGCTGGCCGGCGCTGCCTTGCGAGCCGCAGTGGGGCGGCCAGGGCCTGCCGCTCTTGCTGGACGCCGCCACGCGCGAGATGTTCGTGGCCTGCAACCACGGCTGGGTGATGTATCCGGATCTGCTGCACGGCGCCTACGAGACGATCAAGGCGCACGGCAGCGAGGATCTCAAGGCCCGCTACCTGGAGAAGGTGGCCACGGGCGAGTGGCTCGCCGCCATGGCCCTCACCGAGCCCCAGGCCGGCAGCGACCTCGGGCTGCTGCGCACGCGCGCCGAACCCCAGGCCGACGGGTCGCTGCGCGTGTGGGGCAGCAAGATCTTCATCTCTGGCGGCGAGCACGACCTGACCGACAACATCGTCCACCTCGTGCTGCTGCGCCTGCCCGATGCACCGGCCGGCACCAAGGGCCTGTCGCTCGCGCTTGTGCCGAAGTTCCTGCCCGATGGCGCGCGCAACGCGATGCATTGCGACGGTCTGGAGCACAAGATGGGCATCCACGGCAGCGCCACCTGCCAGATGCGCTACGAGGGTGCCACGGGCTGGCTCGTGGGCGAGCCACACCGCGGCCTGGCCGCGATGTTCCTGATGATGAACTCCGCCCGGCTGCACGTGGGCCTGCAGGGCCTGGGGCACCAGGAGATGGCCACGCAGAACGCCAGCCGCTACGCGCAGGAGCGGGTGCAGGGGCGTGCCGTGCGGGCAGCCGCCGCGGCCGCCGACCCCGCTTCGGGCAACCGGACGCCCGCTGCGCCACCGGCCGACCCGATCGTGCAGCACCCCGCGGTGCGCCACAAGCTGCTGCGCCTGCAGGCGATGACCGAGGCCCAGCGCGTGATCGCCTACCGCGCGGCGCTCGCGCTGGATGAAGCGGCGCACCACGCCGACGCCGCCACCCGCGCGAAGGCGGCTGGGCTAGCTGCCCTGCTCACGCCCATCGTCAAGGCCTTCTGCACGCACCACGGGTTTCAAGCGGCCAGTGAGGCACTGCAGGTCTACGGCGGCTACGGCTACGTGGCCGAGTACGGCATCGAGCAGACCGTGCGCGACGCGCGAATCGCGATGGTCTACGAGGGCACCAACGAGATCCAGGCCATCGACCTGCTGCAGCGCAAGGTGCTGGCCGATGACGGCGCGGCGCTCCGCGCCTGGCTGGAGGACGCGCGCGAAGAGGCGGCTGCCTGTGAGGCCGCAGGCCTGGGCGAATTCGCCTCGGCACTGCTCGCACAGTGCGACGCCGCAGGGGCCACGACGCAGGTGATCGCGCAAGTGGCCGCCTCCGACCGTGAGGCTCCGCTGCGCGTCGCCGACGACTATCTGATGGGCCTGGCCCACGCCTTCCTCGCCTGGGCCTTCGCCGCCAGCGCACGTGCCGCCCTCGGCCACCCCGATGCCGCCTGGGCGCAGGAGAAGACCGTGCGCATGCGCTACGGCGTGCAGTGGGTGCTGCCGCAGGCCCAGGTGCACTGGGCGCGGGCGGGGGATGCGCGACTCGTGCTGCCGGCCTAGAACCCGAAGACCTCGCCCAGGAAGGCGAGCTCCGCCTCCATCCCCCGCACGATGTTGGCCTGTTGCCGAAACCCGTGCCCCTCGCCCTCGAACTCAAGGTACTCGACGCGGCAGCCCGCCGCGCGCGCGGCGGCCACCACGTCGCGGCTTTGCTGCGGCGGCACGGCGCGGTCCTCGGTGCCCTGCAAGGTCAGCAGCGCCCCGTGGCAGCGGCCCATGTGGTGCACGGGGCTGCGCGCGCGGTAGATGTCGCGCCCCTCGGGTAGGGGTGCCACGAGGCTGTCGAGGTAGCGCGCCTCGAACTTGTGCGTGTCGGTGGCCAGCGTCTCGAGGTCGGCCACGCCGTAGTAGTTGATGCCGGCGGCAAAGCGCCGCGTGAAGGCCAGGGCGCTGAGCACCGTGAAGCCGCCTGCGCTGCCGCCTCGGATGGCCACCCGCTCGCCGTCCACGAGGCCGCTGGCCACGAGATGGTCCACCGCGGCCACGGCGTCCTGCAGGTCCACCACGCCCCACTGTCCGCGCAGGCGTTCGCGATACGGCCGTCCGAAGCTCGTGGAGCCGCCGTAGTTCACGTCCACCACCGCAAAGCCGCGCGTCGTCCAGAACTGCACGTTGACCTTGAAGGCGCCGGCCGCCACCGAGGTGGGCCCGCCGTGCAGCAGCACGACCAGCGGCGGCCGCTCGCCCGGGCGCGGGCGGCAGCCGGGCAGGTGCGGCGGGTAGAACCAGGCGTGGGCGCTGCGTGCCTCGCCCAGCGGGCCGGGGGCGGTCGGGAAGGTGACGGCCTGGGCCACCGAGATGGCCTCGCGCGCGATCGGCGCGTGCCCGGCGCTGCGCATGACCGCGTAGCCCGGTGCGGGCGCGCCCTCGCGCAGGTCGACCGTGACGAGCGCAGGCAGCGCGCGCGTGCCCGCTGCGATGGCAAAGGCCGTGTGCGCATCGAGCTGCCCAAGGCTGCCGAATGCGACGAAGGGCAGCTCCAGGGGTGTGAGCACGCCCGAGCCCAGATCCAGCAGCGCAAGCGTGTCGCGCGCATCGCGGCTCATGCGCACGAGGGCCCGGCGCTGGCCGTGGCCCTGGCTCAGCAGCACATAGGATTGCGAGCCCAGTTGCCACAGCGGGGCACCGATCTCGGCTTCGAGCCGCGTCACGGGCTCGAGGACGCGCGAGGGCCCCTCCAGGCCGGCACACCGGTACAGGTTCCACCAGCCCGTGCGGTCGGACAGGCAAAAGAGCGTGCCGTCCTCATCCCACTGTGGCTCGAGCACCGATTCGGCTGGGCCTCCCGCCACCACCCGTGCGGCCACCAGCGCCCCGGCCTCGAGCCGCCCGACGACGAGCTGCGTCTCGTCCCACGGCATCGAGGGGTGGTTCCACGTCACGAATGCCAGCCGCGTGCCGTCCCGGCTCGGGCGCGGCCAGGCCACGAAGTCGCTGCCCGCCCACAGCACCCGGCCCTCGTCCTCGGCCGCGTCCAGGTCCAGCAGAACCACCTCGTTGTGCGGCTCGCGCGCCGCGCCGGCGGCAACCGGCCGATGGTCCTCGCGCACGGCGACGATGAAGCGGCCTTCGGCCGGGCCGGGCAGCGCCCGCGCGTCGGCGTAGCGGCAGCCCTCGGGGGTGAGCATCCGTACGGTGCCATCGGACTCGCGCACGCGCAGTCGCTGGTCGCGTGCTTCGCTCCACACCAGGCGGTCGCCTGCCGCGCACCAGGGCGTGCCGCCGTACTCATGAACGCGGCTGCGCACGTCGGCGTTGGGGCCAAGGATCTCGAGGGGTTCGCCTGCGGCGGCCCAGGTCATCAGCGCGCTGCGCCCCTTCTCGGCCGGCCGGCCCTCGGTCCACACCAGCGCGCCCCGGTGCGAGCCGGCGAAGCCGAGCGAGACCGCGCCGGCGGCGCACAGTTCAGGGCTCAGCGGCGAAGGCCAGGTGCCGCAGGGCAGGCCGCGATCGTGGGACATGCTCGGTCAGGGGTGTGGAGGCTCGGCCGATGATGCCAGCGGGTGCGCCTGAAGCGACGGAGGGCCCGGGAATTCCGGCTCGGCTGAGCAGTATTCACGCCAGAGCGGACTTTCGGTGGGCCGCATCACGTCGCGACCCGCTAGCATCTGTCGCCCCTGCGTGTGAACCGGAGGTCTGCCATGACCGCTGAGTCCCGGATCGCGTCCGGAGTGGTCGGTGCCGTCGCATTGGTGGCGCTGACCCTCTATGGCCTGCAAAACTGGACCTTCGTGGGAGAGGCCCCGCCGATGGCGCGCCCGCCCAAGGTCCTCGTGGAGAAGCGAGACCCCGCCCCCCCGGCGGCTCCCCAGGGCCGCGGCTCCGGTGCGTCAGTCGGACACAAGCCTGCCGCACAAGCGGCGACTGCCGCGCAGCCCGCGTGGTCGAGCCTCGGTGCGACCGGCACGCTGCAGGACCTCTACGACGCGAGCCTGCGATCACCCGAGCCGGAGGTGCGCGCCATCGGCGTGGTCGTGGCGGGCATGTGCGTGACCATCGCCACCGACATCTCCACCGCCAGCGCTTCGAGCCTGGCTGCCCAGGTGCGGTTTTCCAACGATCCGCGAGCCGACACGGCACGCATCGCTGCGGAGGCACAGGCTGCGCACGCGGAGTTCACCCGTATCTGTCGCACCGGCGACACCGCCGCCTTCCTCGCCGCCACTGGGCAGGCTCCTGCGGCCATGCAAGCCGCCTCCATGAGATTGAACCTGGCGCCTGCCGGCACGGCCGACTTTCGCCGTGCGGCGCGTGAGGTGCTGGCAGCGCCGGCCGACCATCCCCTGGGCGTGGACCGCTGGCTCGAGCGCGAGGGACCGGCGCGGCTCCAGGGTGGCACGTCACTGTCGCCCCTGCAGCAGCGCCTGGCGCGCGAAGAGGCCTACCGCGCGCTCACGGGAGACCGCAACGAGGCCTCGCTGCCGCGCCTGTTCCGCTGTGCGACGGCGCGCCTGTGTCCGGGCAGCTTCGCCGCGCTCACCCCGCCCGAGCACGCGGCCGCGCTGCACGCCGCCTCAGGGCTGGAGCGGGCCGTGCGCCAGGGGAGGTGGGCGGCGCTGGGCTTGCTCTCCTGAGGGCGCGTCACCGAAGCCCTCAGACCCGCTCCACCACCATCGCGATCCCCTGCCCCACACCGATGCACATCGTGCACAGCGCGTAGCGTCCCCCGCTGCGGTGCAGCTGGTTGATCGCGGTGGTCACGAGCCGTGCGCCGCTCATGCCCAGCGGGTGGCCGAGTGCAATCGCGCCGCCGTTGGGGTTCACGCGCGGGTCGTCGTCGGCCAGGCCCAGATCGCGCAGCACCGCCAGGCCCTGCGCCGCAAAGGCCTCGTTGAGCTCGATCACGTCCATCTGCGCCAGCGTCAGGCCCGTGAGCGCCAGCACCTTGCGCGCGGCTGGCGCCGGGCCGATGCCCATGATGCGCGGCGCCACCCCGGCGGTGGCCATGCCCACCACGCGTGCGCGCGGGGTGAGGCCGTGGCGCGCGAGCGCCGCCTCGCTGGCCAGCAGCATCGCGCAGGCGCCGTCGTTGACGCCGCTGGCGTTGCCGGCGGTCACGGTACCGTCCGGGCGCACCACGCCCTTGAGCTTGGCCAGTGCCTCGAGTGACGTCTCGCGCGGGTGC
>CAILKA010000389.1 GCA_903834645.1 uncultured beta proteobacterium | reverse complement strand
TGGCCTACCTGCAGATCATCGAGATAGCGCGTGTCGGCGAGCCCGAGGAGCGGGTGGTCTTCTACTTCAGCATCTTTGGCGTGGTGATGGGCGCCGCGATGGCGGTGGCCAGCGGCGGCTTCCGGATGCCGGCGCCGCCGCAGGCGCTCGCGCTCCTGATGATCGGGGTGCTGGCCACCATCGCCCAGTGGATGATGACGCGCGCCTTCGCCATCGGCCGGCCCCTGGTGAACGCCACGCTGCAGTACAGCGGCATCGCCTTCTCGTTCCTGCTGGGCGTGGGCTGGTTCGACGACACCGTGACGCCGCTCGCGGTGGCGGGCATGATCCTCATTGCCGCCGCAGGCGTGGCCGCCACCGTCGAGCGCAAGCCGGCGCCCGCTGCCTGGGCACCCTCGAAACCGAATGACCCGCCCAGGAGCCCGCCATGACCTCTTCCGACGCGAACCTCCCGCGCACCCTCGCGGGCCTGCCTGCGGCGCTGGCCGCAGCAGCAGGCGACGCTGGCGGCCCGCCTTACCGCACCCTCGTGAGCGTGGCGCAGTTGCAGGCGATGCTGGCCGGCGGCGCCGGGCGATGCGTGCTGCTGGACTGCAGCTTTGACCTCACCGACGCGGGCAAGGGCGAGCGTGCCTGGCAGGCCGGCCACGTGCCTGGCGCCTGGTACGTGCACCTCGATCGAGACCTCTCCGGCCCGAAGGAGGCCGAGGGGCCGCGCTCGCCGCGTTTCACGGGGCGTCACCCGCTGCCCGAGCGCGAGGCGCTGGCAGCGCGGGCCGGGCAGCTGGGAATCGCCCCGGGCGTGCAGGTGGTGTGCCTGGACGGCGACGGCTCGCCCTACGCGGCGCGCGCGTGGTGGCTGCTGCGCTGGCTCGGCCACGACGAGGTGGCCGTGCTCGACGGTGGCATCGGCGCCTGGCGCGCAGCCGGCGGCTCCCTCACCCAGGAGCCGCCCGCCGGCCCGGTGCTGCCACCCTACCCGGCCCTGGGCAAGGGAGCACTGCCCACCATCGATGCGACCGAGCTGCTGGCCACGCTCGGCAGCCGGACCATCCTCGATGCCCGCACGGGCGAGCGCTACCGCGGCGAGGTCGAGCCGCTCGACCCTGTGGCCGGACATGTGCCCGGCGCCCTGAACAGATTCTTCAAGGACAACCTGCAAGCCGATGGCCGCTTCAAACCAGCTGAGGTGCTGCGCGCCGAGTTCGCCGCACTTGGGCTCGAGTCGGCCTCAAGCGTCGTGCAGCAGGGCGGCTCGGGGGTCACGGCCTGCCACAACCTGCTGGCCATGGCCCACGCGGGCCTGGGCCTGTCCACGCTCTACCCGGGATCGTGGAGCGAATGGTGCGCCGACCCGGCCCGGCCGATCGCGCGCGGTTGACCGGCGTCAATCCGCTCGACCGCCGCGCCTTCGACACTGGATCCCGGCCAATCCGCCCAGGGCAGGCGCGCACCGCGCACGCCCGGCGATTGGCCTGCAGGAGGGTCCATGTACAAGCGTATCGTTGTTCCCACCGACGGGTCAGACCTGTCGAAGAAGGCTGTGCAGACGGCCGTATCACTGGCCCGACTGAGCGGCGCCGAGCTGCGCGCCATCAGCGTGAAGGAGCCCTTCCCGTACAGCGCGCTGTCCGAGATGCAGCCGGTGCCGCCGCAGGAGTTCTTCGACGCGCAGGAGCGGCTGGCCAACTCCCGCGTGCAGGCCGTCGTCGATGCCGCCGGGGCTGCGGGGCTCGCCTGCAAGGGCTACGCGGTGGAGGCGCTGCATCCCTGGGAAGCGATCCTGGACTACGCGCGCAGCGAGTCGGCCGATCTGATCGTCATGGCCTCGCACGGGCGTAGGGGGCTGAACGCGCTGCTGCTGGGCAGCGAGACGCAGAAGGTGCTGACGCACTCGGCGCTGCCGGTGCTGGTCGTGCGCTGAGATCGCTCGGGGCCTGGGGGGCGGGCCCGCGGGCTGCCGCCGTCAGTGCGCGTGCCCGTGCAGGAGGCCTGTGACGGCCACCACGATCAACAGGCCCGCGGCCAGCCAGCCCACCTGCACCGCGGTGTCGCGCAGGCTCAGGCGCTGCTGCAGCTGTGGCAGCAAGTCGGCCACGGCCACGTAGATGAAGCTGCTCGAGGCCACCACCAGAAGGTACGGGAACAAGTCCTCCCAGGGGCCGACGATGAAGTAGCCGAGGATGCCGCCCAGCACCGCCGCCAGGCCCGATAGCGCGTTGAACAGCAGCGCCCGCCTGCGGCTGAAGCCTGCGTTGATCAGCACCATGTAGTCGCCCACTTCCTGCGGGATCTCGTGCGCGACGATGGCCAGCGCCGTGACGAACCCGAGCTTGACGTCGGCCAGGAAGGCAGCGGCGATGATCACGCCGTCGCAGAAATTGTGGATGCTGTCGCCCACCAGCACGCTGTAGCCTCCGCGACCGGCCTGCTCCGCGTCGAAGTGGTGGTGGTGGTGGTGCCCGTCGCCCTCGTGGTGGTGGGCATGGCGGTAGAGCTCGGCCTTCTCGAGCAGCCAGAAGAACAGCAGGCCCGCCAGCAGCGTCAGGAACAGCTCGCGCGCCCCGGCCGAGCTCTCGAAGGCCTCGGGCAGCACATGCAGCAGCGCAGTGCCCAGCAGCACCCCGGCCGACAGGCTCACCATGCCACGCACGATGCGCCCGAGCATCGCCACCGTCAGCGAGGCGGCGATCGTCACCGACAGCAGCCCGCCCGCCACGGTGGCGAGCACGATCCAGACAAGCGTCATGCCACCCCGTGCGTGCGGAACCACTCCAGGCAGCGCTTCCAGCCGTCCTCGGCGGCCTCCTTGCGAAAGCTCGGCCGGTAGTCGGCGTGGAAGGCGTGCGGGGCTTCGCGGTAGAGCACGAATTCGCTCTTGCGCGCCGCGGGGCTTCCGCCGGCCAGCGACTTCTTCATGGCATCCACTGCCGTGAGCGGGATGCCGGTGTCGGCCTCTCCGTACAGGCCGAGCACGGGCGCCTTGAGCTCACCCACCACGTCGATCGGGTGGCGCGGCTGCAGGGGCGTGGGCGCGGGCGAGTTCAGCCGCCCATACCAGGCCACGCCGGCCTTGACGCCCGGGTTGTGCGCCGCATAGAGCCAGGTGACGCGCCCGCCCCAGCAAAAGCCCGTGACGGCGAGCTTGCCCGTGTCCGCGCCCTGCGTGCGCGCCCACGCCGTGCAGGCGTCCAGATCCTTCATCACCTCGGCATCGGGGGTCTTGTTCACCACCTCGGCGATCAGCTTGGCCATCTCGCCGTAGCTCGAGGGATCGCCCTGGCGAGCGAAGAGCTCGGGGGCGATGGCGAAGTAGCCCGCGCGGGCGAAACGAGCGGCAACGTCGGCGATGTACTCATGGACGCCGAAGATCTCGCTCACGACCAGCACCACAGGCGCATTCGTGCGCCCGGCCTGCACGGCGCGGTAGACGGGCATCTTGAAGCCGCCCACGTCGATCGTCACCTCACCGGCGACGAGCCCGCTCCGGTCGGTCTTGATGGCCGTCTGGGCGCACACCGGCGCAGCCGCTGCGGCAAAGCCCACGCCGAGCGCGGCACGCGAGAAGGCGCGACGGCCGAGGCCGCCTGGCGCAACGAGGGAGTCGAATTCGGCAAGAGTGGTCATGGCAATCCTCCAGGAGCGCGAAGCCCCGCAGTCTAGTGGCAGTGGGCCGGGCGCCAGCCCGTCAGCCCGTCAGCCCGTCGGTCAGGTGCTCAATGGGCTTCGTCCCAGTTGAGCCCCACGCCCACCTCGGCCAGCAACGGCACCGCGAGGTCGGCCACGCCAGCCATCAGGCGTGGCACCTCCTGGCGCACCCAGTCGACCTCATCCTCCGGCGCCTCGAAGACGAGCTCGTCATGCACCTGCATGATCATCACCGTGCGGCGGCCTGGCGTGTCGAGCGCGCGCTGCACCGCGATCATCGCGAGCTTGATGAGATCGGCAGCCGTGCCCTGCATCGGCGCGTTGATGGCCTGGCGCTCGGCTGCGCTGCGTCGCGGGCCGCTGCCGCCACGGATCTCGGGCAGCACGATGCGCCGCCCGAAGAGCGTCTCCACGTAGCCGAGTTCGGCCGCGCGGGCCTTGGTTTCCTCCATGTAGCGGCGCACCCCGGCGAAGCGGGAAAAGTAGCGGTCGATGTAGTCGCGCGCGGCCTTCTGCTCGATGCCCAGGGCCTGCGACAGGCCGAAGGCGCCCATCCCGTAGATGAGGCCGAAGTTGATGGTCTTGGCATAACGGCGCTGCTCGGCCGACACCTCGGCCGCGGCCAGGCCGAAGATCTCGGCCGCGGTGGCGCGGTGGATGTCCTGCCCTTCGGCGAAGGCGCGCGTCATGCCGGGATCGCCGCTGATGTGGGCCATGATGCGCAGCTCGATCTGGGAGTAGTCGGCGCTCACGATGCGGTGGCC
>CAILKA010000388.1 GCA_903834645.1 uncultured beta proteobacterium | reverse complement strand
GGCGCCCGCGCGGCGGCTTCCAGCACGGTCAGCGAACCCATGCTGTGCCCCACCAGCGTCGCCTGCTGGACGCCTGCGGCGTCCAGCACGGCCAGCAGCCAATCCGCGAGCGATTCGATGTCGGTGCGGGGCGGCCCCTCGCTGCGCCCATGGCCGGGCAGGTCCAGCGCCAGTACGCCCAGGCCGTGGTGGGCGCACCAGCGCGCAAGCAGGTTCCAGCAGCTGTGGTCGTGCAGCGCGCCGTGCACGAATACGATCGCAGGCTTGGCGGGGTCGAAGGGCCGGCCCCCGGTGTAGGCGTAGGCGGCGTGGCCTTGCACCTGCAGCATCATCGCGCGGCTCCCCCGCCGGCTGGGTCTGTCGGCTTTGCGGCGAGCTTGTCAGTCGACTTCTCGGCCGCCCGCAAGGCGCGCTTGAGGTCGTCGATGAGGTCGTCGGCGTCCTCCAGGCCGATGGACAGCCGGATGGTGCCCGGGCCGATGCCCGATCGCCTGAGCGCGTCGTCGTCCATGCGGAAGTGCGTGGTGGAGGCGGGGTGGATGACGAGCGAGCGGCAGTCTCCCACGTTGGCCAGGTGTGAGAACAGCTTGAGCGCGTCGATGAAGGCGCGGCCCTGCGCGCGGCTGCCGCGCAGGTCGAAGCTGAAGACCGCACCGCACCCGCGCGGAAGCAGCTGCCGGGCCAGCAGGTGATCGGGGTGCGACTCGAGCTCGGGGTAGGCCACGCGTTCCACCATGGGATGGGCAGCCAGGAACTGCACCACCTTGCGCGTGTTCTCCACGTGACGGGCCATGCGCAGCGGCAGCGTCTCGATGCCCTGCAGGATCAGCCACGCTGTATGCGGGCTCATGCACGCGCCGAAGTCGCGCAGGCCCTCGCGCCGGGCGCGCAGCAGGAAGGCCGCCACCGTGCTCTCCTCGGCAAACACCATGCCGTGAAAGCCGGCATAGGGCTCGGTGAGTTCCGGGAACCGTCCCGAGGCGTGCCAGTCGAAGCGGCCGCTGTCGACGAGCACGCCGCCGACCACCGTGCCGTGACCGGAGAGGAACTTGGTGGCCGAGTGGAAGAGCAGGTCTGCGCCGAGTTCGAAGGGCTTCATCAGCCAGGGCGTGGTGAAGGTGGAGTCCACCAGCAGGGGCAGAGATGCCTCGTGCGCGATCTCCGACACGCGCGGGATGTCCAGCACGTCCAGTGCCGGGTTGCCGAGCGTCTCGCCAAAGAGCAGCCGCGTGTTGGGCCGCAGCGCCGCGCGCCAGGCGTCGACGTCGCGCGCCGGCACGAAGGTGGTCTCGATGCCGAAGCGCGCGAGCGTGTAGTGCAGCAGGTTGTGGCTGCCGCCGTAGAGGGAGGAGGAGGCCACGACGTGCGAGCCGGCCCCGGCCAGCGTGGCGATCGCCAGGTGCAGCGCCGCCTGCCCGCTGGCGGTGGCGATTGCGCCCACGCCACCCTCCAGCGCCGCCACGCGCTCCTCCAGCACCGCGTTGGTCGGGTTGCTGATGCGGCTGTAGACGTGGCCCGAGGCCTCGAGGTTGAAGAGCGAGGCCGCCTGGTCGCCGCCGGGGAAGACGAAGCTCGTGCTCAGGTGGATCGGCACGGCCCGTGCGCCGGTGGCCGGGTCGGGAGCGGCGCCGGCGTGCAGTGCGAGCGTGTCGAAGCCGGGGTCGAGGATGCCGGGCATGCGTGGGAACTCGGGGTGTCGTGCTGGGGGCATTGTGGGCTATATTGGATTGATCTGTTCGCCAGCCGAGGAGGGTGACGATGAAGGTCAGCGACATCCTGCGTGTCAAGGGCAACACGCTCTACACGACGTCTCCGCAGCAGCCGCTTGCGCACGCCGTGACGGTGATGGCCGACATGGACATCGGCTCGCTCGTGGTGATGGAGCACGGCGACCTGGTGGGCATGCTCACCTTCCGCGAGGTGATCGCAGCCGTGGTGAAGAACGGCGGCACCGTGGGCACGACGATCGTGCGCACCGTGATGGACGATGCACCGCTGACCTGCACACCCGAGACCGACATGAACGAGGTGCGCCGCATGATGCTGCAGCGCCATGCCCGCTACATGCCCGTGATGGACCAGCGCACGCTCATGGGCGTGGTCTCTTTCTATGACGTGGCCAAGGCCGTGGTGGATGCGCAGGACTTCGAGAACCGGATGCTCAAGGCCTACATCCGCGACTGGCCCGAGGACACGCGCGAAGGCGCCTGAGCCGCCCCGGGCGTGGCCGCGCCGATAATCGGGCCATGGCAGGCTCGACTTTCGGCGAACTTTTCCGCGTCACCAACTTCGGCGAGAGCCACGGTCCGGCCATAGGCTGCGTGATCGACGGCTGCCCGCCCGGCCTGGCCCTGACGGAGGCCGACATCCAGCCCGAGCTCGACCGGCGCCGCCCGGGCACGAGCCGACACGTGACGCAGCGCACCGAGCCCGATGCGGTGGAGATCCTCTCCGGCACCTACGAGGGCTTGACCACCGGCACCCCGATCTGCCTGCTCATACGCAACACGGATGCGCGCAGCAAGGACTACGGCAACCTGCTCGACACCTTCCGCCCCGGTCATGCCGACTACACCTACTGGCGCAAGTACGGGCTGCGCGATCCGCGCGGCGGTGGCCGCTCGTCGGCGCGGCTGACTGCGCCGATGGTGGCGGCGGGCGCCGTAGCCCGCAAGTGGCTGCGCGAGGCCCATGGGGTGAGCTTCAGGGCGTGGATGAGCGCACTGGGCGAGCTCGAGATTCCCTACGAGAGCGAAGATCACATCGACGCGAATCCCTTCTTTGCTCCGAATGCTTCGGTGATCCCGCAGCTCGAGGCCTACATGGACGCGCTGCGCAAGGCCGGCGACTCCTGCGGCGCGCGCATCACGGTGGTGGCACGCGGCATGCTGGCCGGCCTGGGCGAGCCACTCTTCGACAAGCTCGACGCCGACATTGCCTGGGCCATGATGGGCATCAACGCCGTCAAGGGCGTGGAGATCGGCGACGGCTTCGCGGTGGTGGCCCAGCGCGGCAGCCACCATGGCGACGAGCTCACGCCTGAGGGATTCGCCACCAACCACGCCGGTGGCGTGCTCGGTGGCATCTCCACCGGCCAGGACCTGGTCGTGCGCATCGCCATCAAGCCCACGAGCTCGATCCGCCTGAGCAAGCGCTCGGTGGACCGTGCCGGCGAGCCCACGGTGGTGGAGACGCACGGGCGCCACGACCCTTGCGTGGGCATCCGCGCCGCGCCGATCGCCGAGGCGATGCTCGCGCTCGTGGTGATGGACCATGCGCTGCGCCACCGTGCGCAATGCGCGGACGTGGAACTGCCTGTGCCACCGCTGCCTGCGGGCAGGGGCTGATCCACTGGCGATGGCCAGCGCGCTGTCGGCCTTCGGGCTGCTGAGCTTCACCTACTTCGCCGCCATCGGGCTCTTCAGCCCGTATGCGCCCTTGTGGTTCAAGGAGATGGGGCTGTCCACGTTCGCGATCGGTGCGATCGCGTCGCTGCAGGCCTGGACACGCATCGTGGCCCCTTACGCATGGAGTTGGGCCGGCGACCACAGCGGGCGGCGGGTCGAGCTCATCCGCCTGGCAGCAGCGGGCACCGTGCTGGCCGCGCTGGGCCTGCTCGGTGTGAGCAGCGCCACCACCTTGGCGGTGGTGACGGCGCTGCTCTTCATCGCCAACAGCGGCGTGGTGCCGCTGTACGAAGCCGTCCTCGCGCAGCTGCTGGCCACCGACCGGGGCATCGACACCGCTCGCTACGGGCGCGTGCGCGTGTGGGGCTCGGTGGGCTTTCTCGTGTCGGTCGTGGCTTGCGGCGTGCTGCTGCAGTGGCTGGGCATCCAGGCCTTCCCTTGGGTGGTGGCGGCCGTGAACGCGTCGATGCTGGCGGCGGCGCTGCGCCTGCCCTCCACGCACGCGCAGGCCCGCCACGAGGAGCCGGCGCCGCCCGTGCTGCCCCGGTTGCGCGACCCGATGGTGGCCTGGTTCTTCGCCTCGGTCTTCTTCACGGTGCTCGCGCACACGAGCCAGTACGCCTTCTTCTCCCTCTACCTGGACCGGCTCGGCTACGGCAAGGCGGCCGTGGGGATGCTGTGGGCCCTGGGCGTGATGGCGGAGATCGCCTTCTTCTGGCTCCAGGGGCGCTGGATGGGGCGCTGGTCGCCCCACCGCTGGCTGCTCGTCGTGGCCTTGGTCACGGCGGCGCGGTTTGCCGCCACCGCTGCTGGCGGCTTCGTGCCGGTTCTGCTCGTGCTCGCTCAGTTCACGCATGCGATCACGTTCGCCGCGCACCACGCGAGCTGCATCACGCTGATCTCGCGCTTCTTTCCGGACCGCCTGCGCGGCCGCGGCCAGGCCCTCTACACCACGCTCGGCTACGGGCTGCCCGGGCTGATCGGGGGCATAGGCGGGGGCTGGCTCGTGGAGCGCGGCGGCTTCGTGCTGCTCTTCCTCGTGGCCAGCCTGTCAGGCCTGCTCGCTTTCGCCTGCGCGTGGCGGGCGGCTCAGCCTTCGGAGTAGTCCCCCACCGGCACGCAGCTGCAGAAGAGGTTGCGGTCGCCGTAGACGTTGTCCACGCGCCCGACGGGTGGCCAGTACTTGCCGCGGCGCAGGGATGCGACCGGGTAGGCCGCTTCCTCGCGCGTGTAGGGGTGGGCCCAGTCGGCGCGCAGCAGCGACTGCGCCGTGTGCGGCGCGTTCTTCAGCGGGTTGTCCTCGCGCGGCCACTGGCCGCCTTCCACGCGCGCGATCTCCTGGCGGATGGCGATCATCGCGTCGCAGAAGCGGTCGAGCTCGGCCAGGGGCTCGCTCTCGGTGGGTTCCACCATCAGCGTGCCGGCCACAGGGAAGCTCAGCGTCGGGGCGTGGAAGCCGTAGTCGATGAGCCGCTTGGCCACGTCCTCGGCCGTGATTCCGCTGCTGTCCTTGAGCGGGCGCAGGTCGAGGATGCACTCGTGTGCCACACCCCCGCCGCGCAGGCCCTGCACGCCGCTGCTGAACTGCACCGTGTAGTGGTCGGCCAGGCGCGCGGCCACGTAGTTGGCCGACAGGATCGCCGTCTCGGTGGCCTCGCGCAGGCCCTCGGCGCCCATCATCCGCACGTACATCCAGCTGATGGGCAGCACCGCGGCGTTGCCCAGCGGGGCGGCCGAGACGGCGCCCACGGGGCTGTCGGTGCCGATGCCGGCCGTTTGGTGGCCGGGCAGGAAGGGCACGAGGTCATCGACCACGCACACCGGCCCCACGCCCGGGCCGCCGCCGCCGTGCGGGATGCAGAAGGTCTTGTGCAGGTTGAGGTGGCTCACGTCGCCGCCGAACTCGCCTGGAGCCGCCACGCCCACGAGCGCGTTCATGTTGGCGCCGTCGACGTAGACGCGACCGCCGTGCGCGTGCACGAGCTCGCACAGCTCCTTCACCCGCGTTTCGAAGACGCCGTAGGTGGAAGGGTAGGTGATCATCACGGCGGCCAGGTTCGCGCTGTGCTGCTCGCACTTGGCGCGCAGGTCGTCGAGGT
>CAILKA010000387.1 GCA_903834645.1 uncultured beta proteobacterium | reverse complement strand
GTAGTCGTCTTCCCGTTGGTGGCGGATCGCGCTGATAGCGACCTCGTTTTCGCCCATGATCTCGAACAGGGCCACGTAGCCTGAGCCGCCGAAGGGAATGACGAGCTCGCGTTCGAGAGGGTTGCTGCCGACCTTGCGGCAGGTGTAGGGATTGGTTTCGAGGATGCGGATCTCGCGCCAGATGGCTTGCATGGCGCGATCAGGAAAGTCGAAGTCACTTTGCCGCAGGGCGAGGTCGATGAGGAAATCCTCGAGCCGACGCAGATCGTCCACAGCCTGCCGGGTGAGGCGGACGCTGAAGCTCACTTCGGGCGTTGAGTGGCGGCAGCGGCCTGACGCAGCGCTTCCACTCTGGCGCGCATGCGGTCCTGCATCTCGTTGAGAACGGGCTCGACTGCGTAGAACTCACCCGTCTCGCGGGCTCGCGCCATGGAAGCCCGCCCTCGGGCAAGGAACGCCTCCTGAGCCTTGCGCCGGCGGGAAGCCTCCAGCGCAGCCGCCAGGACGAACTCTGACAAGCTCTCGCCCTCGCGGAGCGTCGATTCGATCTCGTCGCGCACAGACGGCTCGACACGCACAGGCGGCAGTTGGGCGGTCTTCATCGGATCAGTGTAGTGCAATTGCTATGCCGGTGGCATCGCATGTGCGCCGAGGCGTGGCGCAGGCCTCACCCCGCCAGCAACACGATCAACGCCCCCGCACCCCCTTGCGGCCCGCTGGCCTGGGTGAAGGCCACGACTTCGCTGCTTTGCGCGAGCCAGCGCTGCACCTTGGCCTTGAGCACGGGCTGGCGCCCGGGCGAGCCGTTGCCCTTGCCGTGCACCACGCGCACGCAGCGCTGGCCGCGCCGGCGTGCCTCGCGCAGGAAGGAGACAGTGCGCTCGCGTGCCTCCTCGCGGCGCAAGCCGTGTAGATCCAGTTGGGCCTGGATGGACCACTGGCCGCGGCGCAGGCGCGAGACGACATCGGGGGCGATCTCGGGGCGGCGGTAGCTCAGGCCGTCGTCTGTGAGCAGCAGCGACTCGATGTCGACCTCATCGGACAAGCTCTCGGCCAGGGCGGCGCGTTCATCGGCCTCGCGCTGGCGCGGCTCGGGGGCGGGGCGGGGACGATCGACGAGCGCACGACCGGTATCGGGCAGCGCGTGCACCGGGCCCACGGCCAGCGCGAAGGCCTGGCGCTCGCGCTCCAGCGCCTGCTGGCGGGCTCGCTCCGCGGCGGCCTCACGCGCACGGCGCTCGGCCTCGGCGCGCTCGGCCTTGGCGCGGGCCTTCAGGGCCTGTGCCAGGGATTCGAAGCTCTTGAGCGATTCGGGTTGGCGTGCGGCGGCCTTCACAGCAGCCCCCGCTCGGCGAACGACACCGATTGCCCGCGGCCGATGACGATGTGATCGAGCACGCGCACGTCCACCAGCTGCAGCGCGGACTTGAGCGTGTGCGTGAGGAACTCATCGGCCCGCGAGGGCTCGGCGGTGCCCGAGGGGTGGTTGTGCGCGAGCACCACGGCGCCGGCGTTGCAGGCCAGCGCCTCCTTCACGACCTCGCGCGGGTAGACGGAGGTTTGTGCGAGCGTGCCCCGAAAGAGCGTGCGCAGCGCGATGAGCCGGTGCTGGCTGTCCAGGAACAACGCGGCGAAGACCTCGTGCGGCAGGCCGCCAAGCTCGAGCATGAGGTAGTCACGCACTTGGGTGGGGGCGGTGAAGACCGGGGCCTGGCCCAGCGGCTCCGCCGCTGCCCGGCGCGCGAGTTCGAAGGCGGCCACGAGTTCGGCGCGGCGCGCGGGGCCCAGGCCAGGCACACCTGCCAGGGCATCGGGCCGGGCCTGGGCCAGGCCTGCCAGACCGCCCAGCCCGCCCGCACGCTCGAGCGTGGCCTGTGCCAGCTGCAGCACGCTGCGCCCGCGGCAGCCGGTGCCCAGCAGCAGTGCCAGCAGCTCCACATCGGCCAGCGCCTGCGGGCCGCGCGCAAGCAGCCGCTCGCGCGGGCGCGTGGCGGGGGGCGAGGCGAGGAGGGCGGACATGGGGGAGCGGGTGGTGCGGCTCGTAGAATCCGGGCCAGTCTATCGCCGCACCGCGGCACGCGCCTTCCCCCAACGGGATCCCCCACAGGGGTGATCCGACACCTGCCGTGACCACCATCGAGCCCGGTTCGTTCCTGACGCTGCACTACCGCCTGGCCGGGCCGGACGGGGCGGACGTCATCAACACCTTCGGCGACAAGCCGGCCACGCTCTCCCTGGGCACGGGGCAGCTTGCGCCGGCGATGGAGGCGCGCCTGATCGGCCTGGCCGAGGGCGCGCGCCAGAGCTTCGAGCTGGCTGCGGGGGAGGCCTTCGGCGAGCGCAACCCGGAGCTGCTGCAGCGCGTGAAGCTCGCGCTGCTGCACGAGCTTGGCGACCCCGACGCCCGCTACGGCCTGGGCGACGTGGTGCAGTTCCCCACGCCCGATGGGGCAGCGTCCTACGCGGGCGTGGTGCGCGAAGTGGGGCCGGATTGGTTGCTCTTCGATTTCAACCACCCGCTGGCGGGCCAGCCGGTGCGCTTCGAGGTACAGGTGCTGGGGGTGCTGTGACGACGACGAGCCTGCTGGAAGATGTGGTGCTGGCCGAGCCGAGGGGCTTTTGTGCCGGCGTGGACCGTGCCATCGAGATCGTGGAGCGCGCGCTGCAGAAGTTCGGCGCGCCCATCTACGTGCGCCACGAGATCGTGCACAACACCTACGTGGTGAACGATCTGCGCACCAAGGGTGCGATCTTCATCGAGGAGCTCTCCGAGGTGCCGCCTGGGGCCACGCTCGTGTTCTCGGCCCACGGCGTGAGCCAGGCCGTGCGCGAGGAGGCGCGCCAGCGCGGCTTCAACGTCTTCGACGCCACCTGCCCGCTCGTGACGAAGGTGCATGTGGAGGTGGCCAAGCTCTCGCGCCAGGGCTACGAGTTCATCATGATCGGCCACAAGGGGCACC
>CAILKA010000386.1 GCA_903834645.1 uncultured beta proteobacterium | reverse complement strand
GCAAGAAGATCGCTGCGCACCTGCTGGAGGCGGCCGACACCGACATCGAGTTCGAGAACGGCGAGTTCAAGGTGGCCGGCACCGACAAGAAGGTGCCCTTCGGCGCGGTGTCGCTCACCGCGTACGTGCCGCACAACTACCCGCTGGACAAGCTCGAGCCGGGCCTCAACGAGAACGCCTTCTACGACCCCACCAACTTCACCTACCCCTCGGGCAGCTACATCTGCGAGGTCGAGGTGGACCCCGACACGGGCGTGACGACGGTGGAGAAGTTCACCGCGGTGGACGACTTCGGCAACATCATCAATCCGATGATCGTCGAGGGGCAGGTGCACGGCGGCATCGCGCAGGGCCTCGGGCAGGCGATGCTCGAGGGCTGCATCTACGATCCGGAGTCGGGCCAGCTGCTCACGGGTTCCTACATGGATTACGCGATGCCGCGCGCCGACGACCTGCCAAGCTTCCAGGTGGACCACACCTGCACGCCCTGCACGCACAACCCGCTGGGCGTGAAGGGGTGCGGCGAGGCTGGCGCGATCGGCTCGCCGCCGGCCTTCATCAACGCGCTCACCGATGCGCTGGGCGTGCGCGACATCCCCATGCCCGCCACGCGCGAGCGCATCTGGCGTGCCGCCCGCGGCCAGGCCTGAGAACCGCAAACGAGGAGTAGACCGAGATGTATCCCTTCCAGTACCAGCGTCCCGACTCGATTCCCGCTGCGGTTGCCGCCTGCCAGGGCGAAGCCCGCTACCTGGCCGGTGGCCAGAGCCTCGTGCAGGCCATGAAGCTCCGGCTGTCTTCCAGTGAGACGCTCGTCGATCTCGCCGGCATCGGCGTGATGGCGGCGATCGCGCTCGAGGGCGGGCGCGTCATCGTCGGCGCCACGGCCAAGCACGCGGCGGTGGCGGCGTCGGCCGATGTGTGCAAGGCCATACCGGGCCTGGCCGAGCTGGCCGGCGGCATCGGTGACCAGATGGTGCGCAACATGGGCACCCTGGGCGGCTCGATCGCCAACGCCGACCCGGCTGCCTGCTACCCGGCCGCGGTGGTCGGGCTGGGCGCGACCGTGCACACCGATCGGCGCAAGATCGCAGGCGATGACTTCTTCACCGGCCTGTACGAGACCGCCCTGCAGCCGGGCGAACTGGTCACGGCGGTGGAGTTCCCGGTGCCCACGCGCTCGGCCTACGTGAAGTTCAAGCAGCCGGCCTCGCGTTTCGCGATGGTGGGGGTCTTCGTGAGCCAGTCCGCCGGTGGCGTGCGGGTGGCCGTGACGGGCGCCAAGAGCCACGTCTACCGGGCCACCGAGATCGAGACGGCACTCAACGCGAGCTTCAGCCCGGCTGCTGCCAAGGCGGTCAAGCTGTCGAGCGCGGGCATCAACGCCGACCTGCATGCATCGGCCGAGTACCGCGCGGCGATGATTCCCGTGATGGCGGCGCGCGCCGTGGAGGCTGCCCTGGCGCGTTAAGCTTGTGGCCAGCCGCACCCCGCGCGGGTGCGGATTCGACGGCGGCACCGGCCTGCGGTCGTGCCGCCGTCTTTCTTTTGCGGGTCCCCGATGAGCACTACCTTCCTCCCGCCTGCCTCGGTCGATGAGGTCGTCGAACGCCTCGCTGCGCAGCAGTACGTCTGCGACCGGCGCCTGGCGACGGCGCTTTACCTGGCGCTGAAGATGCACCGGCCGCTCTTCCTGGAGGGCGAGCCCGGGGTAGGCAAGACCGAGCTCGCCAAGGCGCTGTCGGCGCTGCTGGGCGCGCGGCTGCTGCGCCTGCAGTGCTACGAGGGGCTCGACATCGCGCAGACCGCCTACGAGTGGAACGTGGCGCGGCAGATGGTGGAAATCCGACTGGCCGAGGCCGCGCACGAGGTCGACCACGACCGGCTCGTGAAGGATCTCTATGCGCGCGACATGCTGATCGAGCGCCCGCTGCTGGCTGCGCTGACCCAGGCCGAGCCGCCGGTGCTGTTGATCGATGAGCTCGACCGCGCCGACGAGCCCTTCGACGCCTTCTTGCTGGAGGTGCTGGCCGAGAACCAGATCACGATCCCCGAGCTCGGCACGGTGCGTGCCAGCGCGCCCCCGGTCGTGCTGATCACGAGCAACCGCACGCGCGAGATCCACGATGCGCTCAAGCGCCGCTGCCTCTACCACTGGGTGGACTTCCCCGATGTCGAGCGCGAGATGCAGATCGTGCGCCTGAAGGCGCCGGGGGCCTCGGCACAGCTGGCGCGCCAGGTGGTGGAGTTCGTGCAGCGCATGCGCACGCTCGACCTGTTCAAGGCGCCGGGTGTGGCCGAGACGATCGACTGGACGAACGCGCTCGTGGCGCTCAACGCCATCAGCCTGGACCCGGCCAACGTGCACGACACGCTCGGGGTGCTGCTGAAGTACCAGGACGACATCGTGCGCATGCAAGGCGGCGACACGGTCAAGATCCTGGACGAGCTGCGCGCCCGCGCGCTGCTGGCGCCGGCCAGCCCGGGCACCGCGTGATCGTCGACAACCTCGTCCACTTTGCACGCGTGCTGCGCCGCGCGGGGCTGCAGGTGGGCCCGGACCGCGTGCTCTCGGCGATCGCTGCCGTGCAGGCCGTGGGCGTGGAGCGCCGCGAGGACCTGCACGCGGCGCTTTCGGCGGTGATGCTCGACCGGCATGAGCAGCAGGCGATCTTCGACGCCGCCTTCGATGCCTTCTTTCGCGACCCCAAGCTGCTCGAGCGGCTGATGTACCTGATGCTGCCCAAGGTGGCCGGCCGTGGCGAGAAGGAGCGCGCGGCGCAGGCGCAGCGCCTGGCCGACGCGCTGAGCGCCCCGCGCGAGAAGCCGCCGCGTCCGCAAGTGCCCGACAACGGGCACGACGAGGTGCCTTTCGAGACCACCTTCACGTTTTCAGAGCGCGAGCGGCTGCAGCGTGCCGACTTCGAGTCGATGACGACGGCCGAGTACGAGCTTGCGCGCGCCCTGGCCGAGCGGCTGCCCCCGCCGGTGCAGCCCGTGCGCAGGCGCCGCCACGAGGCGAGTGCCGCTGGCAGCACGATCGACCTGCGCCGCACGATGCAGCGCATGGTGCGCCACCCGCATGTGCTCGAGCCCGTGCGCACGCAGCCGCGTCGCGAGCTGCCGCCAGTGGTGGTGCTGCTGGACATCTCCGGCTCGATGGACCGCTACGCCCGGCTTTTCCTGCACTACGTGCACGGCCTCGTGCGGCGCCACGTGCGGGTGCAGGTCTTCACCTTCGGCACGCGGCTGACCAACGTCTCGCGCGCGCTGCGCCACCGCGACCCCGACGCCGCCCTGCGCGCGGCCGAGGAGCAGGTGCACGACTGGAAGGGAGGCACGCGCATCGGCGCCTGCCTGGATGCCTTCAACCGGCGCTGGGCGCGGCGCGTGCTGGCTGGCAACGCAGCAGTCCTGCTCGTCACCGACGGCCTGGACCGCGACGACCACGGTGCGCTGGCCGATGCCGCTGCGCGGCTGCACCGCCTGGCGCACGAGGTGGTGTGGCTCAACCCGCTGCTGCGATTCGAAGGCTTCGAGCCGCGTGCCGCCGGCGTGCGCGCGCTCCTGCCCCACGTGGACCGCTTCCTGCCCGTGCACAATCTGGTAAG
>CAILKA010000385.1 GCA_903834645.1 uncultured beta proteobacterium | reverse complement strand
GGACCTCGGGCAGCGGCTGAGCGTGCTCAAGATGACGCTCAGCGTGCTCTCGCGGGGCACGCAGGCCGCCAACGGGGACGGCTCCGGCGGCACAGCCCTCACGCCCGAGCCGGCCGAGGAAGTGCTGCGCGGCCTGGATGCAGCCATCGCGGTGGTCAGGCAGATGGTCAACGAGTTGCACCCGTCCATCCTGGACGACCTGGGCCTGAACGCGGCCATGCAGTGGCTGGCCGACGAGGCCACCACGCGGCTGGGACTGCAGGTGCGGCTGCAAGCGGCCGCGGGCGACCCTCGGCTGGAAAGGCGCAGCGCCGTGGGTGTGTACCGCCTCCTGGAGAGCCTGCTCAACGACGTGGCACGAGACGAGCCGGGCGCACAGGTGGACATCGAGCTGCAGGAGTGCGGACAGCAGCTGCACCTGTGGCTCACGGCCCGGCGCGGCGGATGGCCGACGCCGCCCGATGTCGCGCGCCCACCAGGCCCGCGCCGAGCCGGCCCGGGCTCCGCTTCGGCCTTGGCGCACCAGCACACGAGCCTGCTGGCCGAGTTGCGCACGCTGGGCGGCAGGCTGATCGAGGCCCGGGACGACGCCGGGGTCTACCGGGTGCATGCCGTGCTGCCGCGCGCCGCGGCGGTGAACGGACGCAGCCGCGCTGCGGGGTCGTCGCGATGAACCCGGGCCTGGCCGATGCGGACGCTTCCTTCAAGGGGCTGCGGCTGCTGCTGGTGGACGACCACGAGCTGGTGCGCGAAGGCTTGCGCCGGGTTCTCGACCCGGCCTCGCGCGGCTGGTCCGTGCAGGAGGCCGGCAGCGGAGAGGAGGCCCTGCAGCAGCTGGGTGATCACACCTTCGACATGGTCATCACCGACCTGAGCATGCCGGGCATGGGCGGCGTGGCGCTGATCCGCCACCTGCACACCCACTACGCCAAGCTGCCCGTGCTCGTGTTGAGCATGCACGGCGAGTCGCCCTACCCGCTGCGCAGCTTTCAAGCGGGCGCGCGGGGCTACGTGTCGAAGGATCGCTCGGCCGAGGAGCTGGTGCTGGCGGTGGAGAAGGTGGCCAGCGGCGGCATCTACCTCAGCGCGGCGATGGCCGAGAACTTGGTGTCACAGGTCCATCGGCCCGCCGCGGCTGCCGAGCACGCGGAGCTGAGCGAGCGCGAGCGCGAGATCATGCGCCGCCTCGTGCGCGGCGAGCGCCCCACCGAGATCGCCGACGCGATGGAGCTGTCGGTCAAGACCGTGAGCACGCACAAGGCCCGGCTGCTGGCCAAGCTCGGCCTGCCTTCGCTGGCCGCCCTGATCCGGTACGCCCTCGACAATAGGGGCTGAGTTGAACGACACCGCGCCTGCAACCTTTACGGTCGTCGCACTGGGCGCCTCGGCGGGTGGCCTGGAGGCCTTCGAGCGCTTCTTCGCGGCCCTGCCGGGTGACAGCGGCATGGCCTTCGTCGTGGTCCAGCACCTGGACCCCCACCACCCGAGCCTGCTGCCCGAGATCCTGCAGCGCAGCACGCCGATGCCGGTGGTGCAGGCCACCGACCAGATGCCGCTGGCCCCGGGCCGCATCCACGTGGGCCCGCCCAACCACATCCTCGGCCTGCTCAACGGAATGCTGCAGCTGCAGCCCCTGCCCACCGGCCCCGGCCCGCATCTGCCCATCGACGCCTTCTTCCGGGCCCTGGCGCTGGACCAGGGCGAGCACGCGGTTGCGATCGTGCTCTCGGGCACGGGCAGCGACGGCACGCTGGGCCTGCGCGCCATCTCCGACGCAGGAGGCCTCTGCCTGATCCAGGACCCTGCCACCGCCGCCTACGACGGCATGCCGCGCAGCGCCATCGACAGCGGCGTGGCCGCGCAGGTGCTGAGCGTGCTGGACATGCCGGCAGCCTTGCTCAAGCATCCGCCCGAGCCAGAGCAGGCTTGTGCGGAAGCGGCGTCCCCCGAGGCGGACGAGACGGCGCGGCTGCTGCTGGCCACGCCCTCGGGGCTGCAGCGCATCCTCACGCAGCTGCGCGCGCTCACCGGCCACGACTTCAGCGGCTACAAGCGCAGCACCATCGCGCGACGCGTGGCACGCCGCATGACGGCCGTGGACGTGTCAGACGCGGCGGCCTATGCCGCACGCTTGAAGGAGCAGCCCGGCGAAGCCCAGGCCCTGTTCCATGAGCTGCTCATCAACGTGACGCGCTTCTTTCGCGATCCGCAGGCCTTCGAGGCGCTCAAGACCGACGTGCTGCCCGCGCTGCTGGGTGCGCTCGGGGAGGAGCGCGTGGTGCGGGTGTGGGTGGCAGGCTGCGCCACGGGGGAGGAGGCCTACTCGATCGCGATGCTGCTGCGCGAGGCGATGGACGCGGGCACGCTGGCCTTTCGCGCCCAGATCTACGCCACCGACCTCGACGAGGAGGCGATCGCGGCGGCACGCATCGGCCGCTACCCGAAGACGATTGCCTCGGACCTGTCACCCCAACGGCTGGAGCGCTTCTTCTTCGATGAGGAGGCCGGCTGGCGGGTGAAGAAGGAGGTGCGCGAGATGGTGGTCTTCGCGGTGCAAAGCGTCGTCAAGGATCCGCCCTTCACCCGGATGGACCTGGTGAGCTGCCGCAACCTCATGATCTACCTGGAGCCGGCGCTGCAGGACCGGCTGGTGCGCACCTTCCATTACGCGCTCAAGCCCGGCGGCGTGCTGGTGGTATCGCCCTCCGAGGGCGTGGGCGAGCATGCGGAGCTCTTCGAGCCCCTGGACCGCAAGTGGAAGTTCTACCGCGCACGCCCGAGCGTGACGGCTGCACGCACGAGGTTCGCCGAAGGCGCGTCGTGGTCGCCCGAGGGGAGCCGCAGCGCGGCGCCCGAGGCCGCGCGCAAGCCGCGCGAGCTGCAACTGGCCGAGTTTGCCCGGCGCTCGCTGCTGCAGGCCTTCGCACCCGCGGCAGTCGTCACCGACCGCCAGGGCCGGGTGCTGTACGTGCACGGCGAGACGGGAGACTACCTGCGCCCTGCACCCGGGCTGCCTACTCATCTCGTGGTCGACATGGCCGTCCAGGGCCTGCAAGGCGCGCTGCGCGAGGCGCTCGAGGAAGTGGTGCACGGCGAGCGCCCGCTGGCCACGCGCGTCGTGACCCTGCCGCAGGCAGGCGGCACGCAGGTGACGCTCCACCTCGGCGTGCGCCAGCTGCCCTCGCCCGACGGCGAGGCCGCCCCGCTGCTCGTGAGCTTCCAGCCAATGGAGCCGCCGCGCCCGCGGCGCAGCCCGCGCCGCGGGCAGGCCGCCAGCGACGAGTCGCAGCGCCTGCTCGAGGTCGAGCGCGAGCTCGCCGCGGCCAAGCAGAGCGTGAGCGCGATCCGGGAGGAGCACCAGGCCGCCATCGTCGAGCTCAAGTCGGCCAACGAGGAGCTGCAGTCGGCCAACGAGGAGCTGCAGTCCACCAACGAGGAGCTCGAGACCTCGCGCGAGGAGCTGCAGTCCCTCAACGAGGAGCTGGCCACCGTGAACGCCGAGCTGCAGAACAAGCTCGAGCAGATGTCGGACATGCAAGACGACATGAAGAACCTGCTCGACAGCATCCGCCTGGGCATCGTCTTCCTGGACCCTCACCTGCGCATCCGCCGCTACACCCGCGACGCCACGCTCATCTACCGGCTGCAGGGCACCGACATCGGCCGCCCGCTGGCCGACATCCGCAGCGAGCTGCAGGGAGATGACGACCTGCTGGGCGATGCGCAGCGCGTGCTCGATTCGCTCGTGCCCGTGGAGCGCGAGGTCGCGACAGCCGACGGCCAGCGCTACCTCGCGCGCATCCAGCCCTACCGGACGGTGGACAACGTGATCGACGGCGTGGTGCTGACCTTTTCCGACGTCACCGAGCGCGAGCGCGCGCGCGAAGCCGCATCGCGCGGGGCGCGCGTGCTGGCGCAGTCGATCGTGGAGGTGGTGCCCACGCCGCTGATGGTGCTGGATACGCAGATGAACCTCGTGACAGCCAACCAGGCTTGCTTTGCAACCTTTGGCGGCACGCTGCAGGAAGCCACAGGGCGCAGCCTCTTCGAGCTCGGCGACGGAGCCTGGGACACGCCGGCTGTGCGCGAGGCGCTGCAGGCTGCCTCGACCACGCACACGCCGCTCACCGCCTGGCCCGCCACGCTCCCGGGAACCCCCTCCAAAGAGCCCCGCAGGATCTGGCTGAGCGTGCGGCGCATGCGAGAGTCGGAGGTCGGTGCGGACCTGGTGCTCCTGGTGGCAGATCCGGTCGAACCGGCACGGGCCTGAGGCGCTGCTCCAGGCGCAGCTTGGGCCCCGCCTGGGGCGCGCGGCGCATCCGCGGGGGCCTAAGATGCCCGCCATCTGCGAGAGCGCCCCACCATGACGACCCCCCTTCCCGAGGCCTTCTACACCGCCACCGGCGCCCAGTCCTGGCAGCCCAGCACCGCCGTGATCGGCCCGTGGTCGAAGGACTTCCAGCATGGCGGCCCGCCCATCGCGCTGCTGGCGCGCGCGCTGCGCAGGCACCCCGGGCCCGAGGCGCTGCGCATCGCGCGGCTCACGGTGGAATTCCTCGGGCCCGTGCCCGTGGCACCGTGCGAGATCGAGGTGCGCGTGCTGCGCCCGGGCAAGCGCATCGAGCTGCTGCAGGCGCAGATGACGGTGGCCGGGCGCCCCGCCCTGCTCGCGCACGCCTGGCGCCTGGAGCGGCTGCCCGGCAGCTCGCCGCCCGTGGCCGACCCCTACGTGCCACCGGCGCTGCCCGCGCACGAGGACACGGAGTTCTTTCCTGGCGTGGAGTCCTTTCCCTACGGCGAGGCGCTCGAGTGGCGCTTCGTGCGCGGGGGCTTTCGCCAGGCCGGGCCAGCCCTGGTGTGGGGCCACCCGCGCATCCCGCTGGTGGCGGGCGAGCCAATGCACGGCCTGGAGGGGCTGCTCACGCTGCTGGACTCGGCCAACGGCGTGAGCGCCGCGCACGATATCCGCACCCACACCTTCGTGCCGGTGGACCTCACGCTGAACCTGCACCGCGAACCGGTGGGGCCGTGGTTCGGCATGGATGCGCACACGATGGCCGACGAAGGCGGCATCGGCACCGTCACCACCGCCGTCTTCGACGGCCAGGGGCCGGTGGGCCGCAGCCTGCACACGCTGTTCGTGCGGCCGCGCTGAGCGCTGAGCGCTGAGCGCGGGCGCGGTTGCACGGCTGCGGTTGCGCAGGCGCACGACACAGGCGAGCGCGGCCGCTTAGCGTGCCGGGCATGCACACCCGACGCGCAATCACCCACCGGCTGACCACGCTTGCCACGGCGGCCTTCGCCGCCACGCTCCTGTCCGCCCTCGCCACACCCTCGGCGCGCGCCGCCACGGCGGAGGAACTGCGCCAGGAGGCGCAGGCCGCGCTGGCGGCGCTGCACCAGCGCAACCCCACGGCACTGGCCATCTCGCGCCAGGCTCGCGCCACGCTCGTGTTTCCCAAGATCGTCAAGGCCGGGCTGGTGTTCGGCGGCAGCTATGGCGAAGGCGTGCTCTTCAGGAACGGAGCCGCGGCGGGCACCTTCAGCTCGGTGTCGGCCTCCTGGGGCTGGCAGGCCGGCGCGCAGACCTACACCTACGTGCTCTACCTCATGAACGACACGGCGCTGAAGTACCTGGAGGATTCGAAGGGCTGGGAGTTCGGCGTCGGACCCACGGTGGTCGTGGTCAACGAGGGCGTGGCACGCAACCTCTCGACCTCCACGCTGCGCGACGACGCCTACGCCTTCGTCACCGACCAGCAGGGCCTGATGGCCGGGGTGAGCCTGGAGGGCACGAAGGTGACGCGGGTCAAGCGGTAGCGGCGCGCTGCAGCGTCGCGACGTAAGCCGCGAGCCTCGCGCGCAGCCCCGGCTCGGCCGCCGAGCGCACGAGCGCGGCCAGGTCGGCACAGAGCGCGGCTTGCTCCGTTGCCCGGGTCGCGGCGCGGATGGCCGCGGCGGTGGCCAGGCCCACCACGGGTTCGGGCAGCACCGGCTCCTCGTTCGCATCGGCAAGGCCGCACTGCAGCGCCTGGCGCGCGTCGAGCTCGCCGCCCTCGGTGACGAGACGGCGCGCACGGACCTCGCCGATACGTGCGGCCAGTCGCCGCGTGCCCAGCACGATGCCAAAGCGAGCGCCGGGAAAGCGCAGCGTC
>CAILKA010000384.1 GCA_903834645.1 uncultured beta proteobacterium | reverse complement strand
GTGCCCTCCATCAGGAAGTGCAGGTCCGCGTCGGCGATCAGCGGGCCGTAGCGGTAGGCGTCGCCCATCAGCTGCCAGGCCCCGGGCGACCCGTCGGCAGCCGTGGCGCCGTGCCAGCGCACGCGCAGCCGGTAGTCGAAGGGCTGGCGCCGGCGCGGCAGCCAGGCCTCGAACAGGCCGCAGCCCTCGCGCTCGAGGAGCGTGGCCACGCGCCGGCCGCTCTGGGTGTCGTGCAGCACCACCTCCGCGGCTCCGGGCAGCAGAGCGCGCACCCACAGGTCGCCACGCGCATCGGCGTGCATCCCGAGCACCGCGAAGGGGTCGGGGTGGCGGGACTGCAGCAGGTCCTGGAGATCGGTGTCGCAGAGCATCCGCGCGCGCTTCAGGGCGCAGGCGGTGCCCACACCCGCTCGAGGTATTCACCGATCGTACGGTCGACGCTGAATGGCCCCATCCCGGCGATGTTCAGCAGGGCGCGCCGGGCCCAGCCGTCACGGTCGGCATAGGCCCGGTCCACCTCGTGCTGGGTGGCAACGTAGGCGTCGAAGTCGGCCATCAGGAGGTAGGGGTCGCGCTCGGCCAGCGTGCGCACGAGGTCGTGGTACCGGTGCGGCTCGCCGGGGCTGAAGGTGCCGTCGGCCAGCGCGTCCAGGACGGATTGCAACGCCGGGCTCGCGTCGATGAAGCGCCCGGGCTGGTAGCACTGCTCGCGCAGCGCCTGCACCTGTTCGGTGCGTAGCCCGAAGACGAAGAACTGCTCCTCGCCGATGGCTTGCGCCATCTCGATGTTGGCGCCGTCCCAGGTGCCGATCGTGCACGCGCCGTTGAGCGCGAACTTCATGTTGCCGGTGCCCGAGGCCTCGGTGCCCGCGGTGGAGATCTGCTCGGAGAGGTCGGCCGCCGGGAAGATCACTTCAGCCAGGCTCACGCCGTAGTTGGGCAGGAAGGCGACCTTGAGCCGGCCGCCCACTCGCGGGTCGTGGTTGACCACGCGGGCCACGTCGTGGATGAGCCGGATCACCTGCTTGGCCGCGAAGTAGGCCGAGGCCGCCTTGCCGGCAAAGACCACGGTGCGAGGCTGCCAGTCGCGCGTGGGGTCGGCCACGATCGCCTGCCAGCGCGCCACCACGTGCAGCACGTTCAGGAGCTGGCGCTTGTACTCGTGGATGCGCTTGATCTGCACGTCGAAGAGGCTGGCCGGGTCGACGACCAGGCCGATCTCACGCGCGATCAGCGCCGCCAGCCGCGTCTTGGCCGCGAGCTTGGCCGCGAGGAACTGGGCGCGAATCGGGTGGCCGGCCGTGCCGGCGGGCGTGCGCAGCGCAGCCAGCGCGCCGAGGTCGCGCCGCCAGGCCGGGCCGATGTGTGCATCCAGCAGCGCCGAGAGCTCCGGGTTGGCCTGCATGAGCCAGCGCCGCGGCGTCACGCCGTTGGTGATGTTGAGGAAGCGCCCGGGCCACATCTGCGCGAAGTCGGCAAAGAGCGTCTCCACCATCAGCCGCGAGTGCAGCGCCGACACGCCGTTGACCTTGTGCGAGGCCACCACCGCCAGGGCCGCCATGCGCACGCGCCGCTCGCCGTGCTCGTCGATCAGAGACAGGCGCCGCACCCGCTCCTCATCATTGGGAAAGCGCGCCCGCACCTCGGCCAGGAACCGCGCGTTGATCTCGTAGACGATCTCCATGTGGCGCGGCAGCATGCCGGCAAACAGCGACAGGCTCCACGCCTCCAGCGCCTCGGGCATCAGCGTGTGGTTGGTGTAGCTCGTGGCCTGCTGCGTGATGGCCCAGGCCTCGTCCCACTCCAGGCCGTGCGCGTCGATGAGCAGCCGCATGAGCTCCGCCGGGGCCAGCGCCGGGTGCGTGTCGTTCAGGTGCACGGCGTTGCGCTGGCCGAAGCTGCGCACGTCGCCGCACTCGCGCACGTGGCGCGCGAGCATGTCCTGCACCGAGGCACTGCACAGGAAGTACTCCTGGCGCAGCCGCAGCTCGCGCCCGGCCGGGGTGCTGTCGTCCGGGTAGAGCACCCAGTTCACGGCCTCGGCCGAGTGCAGGTGCTGGGCCGAGGCCAGGTGCTCGCCGCGGCAGAAGGCCTCGAAGTCGATGGGCCGCGAGGCCTGGCCGTTCCACTGCCGCAGCGTGCACACGTGCGAGGTGCCGTGGCCCGGCACGATGAAATCGACGGCCTGCGCGATGATGGTCTCCGAGGGCTGCCAGCAGCGCCGGCCCGCCTCCTCCATCACCTGCCCGCCAAAGCCCACCTCGTAGCGCAGCTCAGGCCGGATCAGCTCCCAGGGGCTGCCGTGGCGCAGCCAGTCGTCCGGGCGCTCGACCTGCCGGCCGTCCTCGATCATCTGCTGAAACATGCCGTGCTCGTAGCGCAGCCCGTAGCCGAAAGCGCTCACGCCGAGCGTGGCCATCGCGTCCAGGAAGCACGCCGCCAGGCGCCCGAGGCCGCCGTTGCCCAGCGCGGCATCGGGCTCGTGGGCAATGAGCTCGGCCAGCCCCGGCGCGTCTGCGCCGGCCACGTCCACATCCGAGGAGGTTCGCCATGCGAGGACTGCGTCGTGCCGTGGTGGCCGTCCTCCTGGGAGGGTTCGTCGGTGCGGTCCTTCGTCTCCTCGGGGCGAACGTGACCCCTCCGCAGCACGGCGGCTGGCGGGAACTGTCCGGACCGGACCTGCGATGAGCACCTCCGGACGGGTCGCGGTGCTCGGCGCCGGCATCGTGGGGGCCCGGGTGGTCCGCGAGCTGCTGACCCCGCTGCCCGACGGGGCTGCGCCGGTGTCGGGAGTGGTCGCGGTCACCCGTCGCCCGGAGCGCCGGGACCAGCTGGCGAGAGCGTTCGGACGCGACGCCACCGTCACGCTGGATGAGGGCACCGGTGTGGCGCTGGCCGACGCCGTGCGTGTCGTGGTCGTGACCCGTGCGGCGGGGGAGCACCTGGACGTGGTTCGCGCCCAGATCGAGGCAGGTCGACACGTCGTGTCGACCTCGGATGACCCCGACGAGGTCGCAGCACTGCTGGAGCTGGGTGACTGGGCCAGGGCGGTGGGCGTCAGCGTGGTGGTCGGC
>CAILKA010000383.1 GCA_903834645.1 uncultured beta proteobacterium | reverse complement strand
GGGTGGAAGCGATCACGCTGCGGCGGTCGTCTCGAAAGAGGTTCTGCTTGAGATCGAAGTGCACGCCCGTGGCCGGCATGAACTGCCACATGCCCGAGGCGCGTGCGCGCGACAGGGCCTCCGGGTTGAAGGCGCTCTCGATGAAGGGCAGCAGGGCAAGCTCCATGGGCAGGCCGCGCTCGTGCACTTCCTCGACGATGTGGAAGAGGTAACGCCCGCCCCGGTCCATCATGCGCTCCACGTATTCGGGGCGCTCGGCGTACCAGCGCTCCCAGCGCCGCACGAGTTCGTTGTCGAGGTCAGGGGCCGCAAAGCCTGATCGCACCCGCTCCCACAGGTCGATGCGCGCGGCGTCCAGGGCACGCTCGGCACCGGACTGCCCGCGCAGGCCCTCTGGCCGGTCCTCGGGGCGGGCCACTCGCGAGGGCACGGCGGAGGTCGAGGCGGCAGGGGGCTCGGCCACGGCCACGGGTGCCTGCGTGGCAGGCGCCGCCGGTGGAGCGGGTGGGGCCGCGGTGGGCGGGCTCACGATGGCCTGGGGCTGGGCGTCGGCCACCGGGGCTGGCGGCCAGGCCGGAGCCTCGATGCGCGGTTCGGGTGCGGTGGCGCAGCCTGCCGCGAGGGCCGCCGAGCAAAGCGCAAGAAGCGCTCGGGAGATCGTCATCTGAATCGGTTCTTCCACTCGCGCAGGGCCGCAAACACGGCCACGGGCGATTCGTCGGCTGCGCCCTCGCGCCGGGCGGCGGTCACGACCGCCGGCTCGGCACAGCGCAGGAAAGGGTTGATCTGGCGCTCGAGCACGATCGAGGAGGGCAGCGTGATGGCCCCCTCGTCGCGCAGGCGCTCGCAGTGTCGCAGGTGCTGCAGCGCCTGCGCATTGTCCGGCTCGACTGCGCAGGCGAAGCGCAGGTTCGATACCGTGTACTCGTGCGTGCAGCACACCCGCGTGCGCCCGGGCAGGCTCGCCAGGCGCTGCAGCGAGTCGTGCAGCTGCGCGGCCGTGCCCTCGAAGAGGCGGCCGCATCCGGCGCTGAAGAGCGTGTCGCCGCAAAACAGGATCGGGTCTGCCCCGGCATCATGCGTGAGGTAGGCGATGTGGCCCGCGGTGTGGCCGGGTACCTCGAGCACTTCGAAACGAAGGCCGATCGCCTCGAGGGTGTCCCCCTCGCGACGCGGCTCGAAGGGTGCGGGGATGCGCTCGCGCGCCGGGCCGTGCACCGGGCCCTGCAGGCGGTGGCGCAAATGATCGATGCCGCCCACGTGGTCGGCATGGTGGTGCGTCACTAGAATGCCCTGGAGCTCGAGGCCTTGCGCTTCGAGCGCCGCCTCCACGGGAGGCGCATCACCTGGGTCGACGACGATGGCGCGACGGCCATCGTGCAGCATCCAGACGTAGTTGTCGGTGAAGGCGGGCAGCGCGACGAGATTCATGACGCGTGACGAGTCGATTATAGAGTTGGGGCACTGGCTGAGGACCCCGCCGGGCGGCTACCTGCTGGGGTGGGAGCAGGCGTGCCTGGACGGGCTGGTGAGTGACGTCTTCGGTTACCACGCGCTGCAGCTGGGCCTGGCCGAGCTCGATGCGCTGCGAGCCAACCGCATGCCGCACCGGTGGGTCGCCACGGATACGCAGCACCAGCCCGAGCCGATCGAGCTGCCCTCGGGCGAGGATGGTATCTCGCGCCTGTCCCTGGATGGCCAGGTGGCGCTGCACTGCGACTTCGACGCACTGCCCTTTGCCTCCGACAGCCTCGACCTCGTCGTGCTGCCGCACACGCTCGAGCTCGCGCGCGATCCGCACCTGACGCTGTCGGAAGTCGAGCGTGTGCTCGTGCCTGAGGGGCGCGTGGTGATCGTGGGCCTGAACCCGGCAAGCCTGTGGGGGCTGCGCCAGCGCATGGCCCGCGGGAGCAGGCGTGTGGGCATCGGCCGCCACCGGCAGCTCTTTCTGCCGCGTGGGGGCGAGTTTCTCGGCTACTGGCGCGTGCGCGACTGGCTGCGCCTGCTGAGCTTCGAGGTGGAGGCGGGGCGCTTCGGCTGCTGGCGGCCGCCGCTGGCGAGCCAGGCCTGGCTCGGGCGCTTCGCCTGGCTCGAGCCGCTGGGCGCGCGCTGGTGGCCGGTGTTCGGCGCGGTCTACGCCATTTCGGCGGTCAAGCGCGTGCGCGGGATGCGCCTGGTGGGCCTGTCGCGTGACCGCACACGCACGCGCCCTGTCGCTGCTCCGGTGGTGGCGAGCCGGCACGGGGGCATCGGGGCACCCCGCGTGACGGAAGAGGAGCCCGGCGCGCCGGCCATCGGTAGGATGACGCCACCATGCACCAAGTGACGATCTACACCGATGGCGCCTGCAAGGGCAATCCGGGCCCTGGAGGCTGGGGCGCGTGGCTGCGCAGCGGCGAGCACGAGCGCGAGCTCTGGGGCGGCGAGCGGCAGACGACCAACAACCGGATGGAGCTGCAGGCAGTCATCGAGGCGCTCAACGCGCTGCGCGGGCCGAGCCTCGTGCAGATGCACGTGGACAGCGAGTACGTGCGCAACGGCATCACCACCTGGATCCATGGCTGGAAGCGCCGGGGCTGGCGCACCGCCGACAACAAGCCGGTGAAGAATGTCGACCTGTGGCAGCGACTGGAGGCCGCCACGGTGCCGCACCGCATCGAGTGGCACTGGGTGCGCGGGCACTCGGGCGATCCGGGCAACGAGCGTGCCGACGTGCTGGCCAACCGCGGAGTCGAGGACGCCCGAGGAACTTGATCGTGCTTTACGCGCGCCCGGGGCGGCGAGCGTCCGTTCCCCGTTACAGTCGCCCATGGAGTGACCCGGGATGGCATTGAAGAAGTTTCACTTGGCGGTGGCCGTGATCGGCATTGCCGCAATCGGGACGGCCGCGTGGTGGTTCCAGAACAAGGGCAACCCGGTTCCTGCCAAGGAGGCAGGGCCTGAAGGCGGCAAGTCGGCACAAGGCCCAGGCGGCCCGGCGGCCAAGGGCGGGCCGGGCGGGCGCGGCCCCGGCGGCCCACCGGCGGTGGAGCTTGGCAAGGTCGAGACGATGCGCCTGGAGGATGACACCCAGGCAGTGGGCACCCTGCGAGCGCGTCAGGGCGTGGTGCTGCGCCCCGAGACGAGCGGCCGGGTGCAGGCGCTCTCCTTCAGCGACGGCCAGCGCGTGCGCAAGGGCGAGCTCCTGGTGCAGCTCGACGACACGCTGCAACGCGCGCAGGTCAAGCAGGCCGAAGCCTCGGCCGCGATCGCGCGCACGAACCTGCAGCGCAGCCGCGAACTGGCGGCGCAGAACTTCGTCAGCCAGAGTGCGGTGGACCAGAACGGGGCTGCGCTCGAGGTGGCGCTTGCCCAGGTGGCGTTGGCGCAGGCGCAGCTGCAGCGCATGCAGGTGGTTGCGCCCTTCGACGGCATCGTGGGCATCCGAACGGTCAACGTCGGCGATTACGTCAAGGACGGGGCCGACCTCGTCACGGTCGAGGATCTCTCTTCCGTGTGGGTCGATTTCCGCCTGCCCGAGCGCTTCTTGTCACGCACGCGCGCCGGGCAGTCGGTGGAGCTGGCCCTCGATGCGCTGCCCGGCCGCAAGTTCACGGCGCGCATCGACGCGCTCGACTCCCAGCTCGACGCCAACGGCCGCTCGGTGCTGGTGCGGGCACGCCTGAACAACGGCGACGGCTCGCTGCGCAGCGGCATGTTCGCGCGCGTGCGGGCGGTTTTCGAGGTGCGCAACAAGGCTCTCGTCGTGCCCGAGGAGGCGCTGGTTCCGCTGGGCGAGAAGCAGTTCGTCTTCCGCATCGTGGACGGCCCCGATGGCGGCAAGGTGGCGCAGCGCGTGCCCGTCAAGCTCGGCCTGCGCATGCCGGGCAAGGCCGAGATCGTCGAGGGTGTGAAGGATGGCGAGGCCATCGTCGTGGCCGGCCAGTCCCGGCTGTCACGTGGCGACAACATCCCGGTTCGGGTGGTGGACCTGAGCCGTCCGCGGGGCGGGCCTGCCGCGGCAGCGTCCGCGCCCGGCGGGCCAGCCCGGCCAGCCGGGCCGCGCAAGTGAGCGCGCCCACCCACGGAGGCACCGCGGCATGAACCTGTCGGAGATCTCGATCCGTCGCCCGGACTTCGCGACCGTGATGTCGCTCAT
>CAILKA010000382.1 GCA_903834645.1 uncultured beta proteobacterium | reverse complement strand
AGAGACTCGGTCTCGGATCGGGTGGGTGGGGTACCCCCCGCAGCGAAGTAAAGGGGGAGCCATCGGCTGCAAGCCGATGGCGGAGGACATGAGCGGAGGGGGGTACCCCGCCCGCCCGATCCCGCGAGCGGCAGGCACGCATTCAGCCGCACCACGCAGCTCAGGAGGCAGCAGCCGCCCGCCGCAAGTTCGCCTCGTACTGGCTGCGCCCCGACAGGTACTGCGCAGGCCACGCAATCGCCGCATGCCCCACCTTCGCCGCCTCGTGCAGCGTCCAGGCCGGGTCGGCCAGGTGGGGGCGGGCCACGGCGCAGAGGTCGGCTCGGCCGGCGGCGATCACCATGTTGACGTGGTCGGCCTCGAAGATCGAGCCCACCGCGACGGTGGGGATGCCGACCTCGTTGCGAATGCGGTCGGCAAAGGGCGTCTGCCACATGCGGCCGTAGACCGGCTTCTGCTCGGCCACCACCTGGCCCGAGGAGCAGTCGATGATGTCGGCGCCTGCGGCCTTGAACAGGCGCGCGATCGCCACCGCGTCGTCGGCCGTGTTACCGCCGGGATACCAGTCGTGGCAGCTCAGCCGCACCGAGATCGGCCGGTCCTCGGGCCAGGCGGCGCGGATGGCGGCGAAGACTTCCAGCGGGTAGCGGGCGCGCGCAGCCACGTCGCCGCCGTAGGCGTCGGTCCGGCGGTTCGTCAGGGGCGAGAGAAAGCTCGACAGCAGGTAGCCGTGCGCGCAGTGCAGCTCCAGGATGTCGAAGCCCGCGGCCGCGGCGCGGCGCGTGGCGGTGACGAAGTCGGCGGTGATGCGGTCCATGTCGGCGCGCGTCATCTCGCGTGGGGTCTGCGACACCGGCAGGTACGGGATGGGCGAGGCGCTCACGAGCGGCCAGTTACCGGATTCGAGCGGCTCGTCCATCCGCTGCCAGCCCAGCTGCGTGCTGCCCTTGCGCCCGGCGTGGCCGAGCTGGATGCCCATCTTCGCACCGGAGTTCGCATGCACGAAGTCGACGATACGGGCCCAGGCCTCCTGCTGCGCGTCGTTCCACAGGCCCGCGCAGCCGGGTGTGATGCGGGCGTCCGGGCTCGGGCAGGTCATCTCGGTGTAGAGCAGCCCGGCCCCGCCGAGCGCACGCGCGCCGAAGTGCACGAGGTGGAAGTCCCCCGGCAGTCCGTCGACGGCCGAGTACATCGCCATGGGTGAGACGACCACGCGGTTGGACACCAGCAGGCCGCGCAGGCGGTAAGGGGTGAACATCGGGCGCGGGGGGTGCGGTGCAGCCGTGGGCGGCTGCGTGCCCGACTGCGCCGCGGCACGCTCGGCAAACCAGCGCTCGAAGCCCTCGAGCCAGTTCGCGTCGCGCAGGCGCAGGTTCTCGTGGCTGATGCGCTGGCTGCGCGTGAGCATCGAGTACATGAACTGCTCGGGCTCGAGCTGGTCGCAGTAGCGCGTGCCCACCACCTCGAACCACTCCATCGCGTTCCACGCCGCGTTCTGCAGCCGCAGCACGTCCACCTCGCGCGAGGCCTGGTAGCGCGCGAGCACTTCGGGGATGGCGGCCACCGGGTCGTGCGCGCCGCCCTCCCCCTGCCCGGCGCGCGCCTCGCGGAAGAGCCGCGCAAGCTCGATGGCGTCCTCGAGTGCGAGCTTGGTGCCCGAGCCGATGGCGAAGTGCGCGGTGTGCACCGCGTCGCCCATCAGCACCACGTGGCTGCGGCCGTTTTGGTGGTGCCAGGTCTTGCAGCGCACGCGCTGGAAGTTCAGCCACGCCGAGCCGCGCAGGTGACGCGCGTTGCTCAGCAGCGGGTGGCCGTCCAGGTGCTTCGCAAAGAGCTGCTCGCAAAAGGCGATCGACTGCGCGGTGTCGGCCTGGTCCAGGCCGTGCGCCTTCCACACGTGCTCGGGCGTCTCGACGATGTAGGTGGTGGTCTGGTCGTCGAACTTGTAGACGTGCGACTGGAACCAGCCGT
>CAILKA010000381.1 GCA_903834645.1 uncultured beta proteobacterium | reverse complement strand
CTGCGCGAGAACGAGGACGTCAAGGAGTTCTACCTCGGCATGGGCGGGGGCGACCGCAAGAGCTTCCGGGCCGTGAAGAGCTACAAGCGCCGCAAGCGCTGGCTCGCCTGATTCCGACGCGCGAACCAGGCAGCCACCTTCCGTTCAAGATGAGCGAGGAGTCCTGGGGCTTCGCAGCCCCACCCTTTCGGCCCGACGAGGCGCTTCAGCGGCTGCGCCGCGAGCTGCGCGAGATGGGGCTGCTCGAGCGCGAGGGCCGCTTCGAGCGCCGGGGCGTGCAGATCGCGCGCCTGGAGATCGCGGCCGACGCCCTGCGTGCCGAGGTGGTGCGGCGCCCATCGCGCTCGAGCCCCGAGTGGAGCGCGCGCACGTTGAACTCAGGCGCCGATGTGCGCGACTTCGCCGCCGACTTGAAGAGGAAGCTCGCCCAATGGAGCGACACCGATGACTGATCCCGCAAGCCGCCTGCAGGGGCGCCACCTGGACGCACAGGAGACGCGGCCGGCTGCCGAACGCGAGGCGGCCTGGCTGGCCACGCTGCCGCGCCTGGTGGAACAGGCCCGCGGCGCCCCCGCGATGCGGGAATCCCTGCAGGACGTGGAGGCAGCTGCCATCCACTCACGTGCCGCACTGGCGCGGCTGCCCGTCACGCGCAAGCCTGAGCTGCTGGAGCGGCAGAAGGGGCAGCGTGCCACCGACCCCTTCGGCGGGTACTCCACCATCGGCTGGCGCGCCCTGCGCGGTCTGGCGGGTGCGCGGCGGGTCTACCAGTCACCCGGGCCGATCTACGAGCCCGAGGGCGTGACGCCCGACTATTGGCGCATCGCGCGCGCACTGGTGGCCGCCGGCTTCGAGGCCGGTGACCTCGTGCACAACAGCTTCAGCTACCACCTCACGCCCGGGGCCTGGATGATGGAGAGCGGCGCGCAGGCCATCGGCTGCGCGGTCTTTCCCGGCGGGGTGGGCAACACCGAGCTGCAGCTGCAGGCGATGGCCGATCTGCGCCCGGACGCCTACTGCGGCACCCCAAGTTTCCTGCGCATCCTGCTCGAGAAGGCCGCCGAGGCGGGAATGGCGCTGCCTTCGCTGAAGAAGGCTCTCGTCAGCGGCGAGGCCTTCCCGCCCTCCCTGCGCGACTGGCTGCGCGATCGCGGCGTGGAGGGCTACCAGGCCTACGCCACGGCCGACGTGGGCCTCATCGCCTACGAGACGGGCGCGCGCGAGGGGCTCGTCGTCGATGAAGGCGTGCTCGTGGAGATCGTCCGCCCGGGCACGGGCGACCCCGTGCCCGAGGGAGAGGTCGGGGAGGTGGTCGTGACGGTGGCACACGCCGACTACCCGTTGCTGCGCTTTGGCACCGGCGATCTCTCGGCGATCCTGCCCGGGCCCTGCCCCACCGGTCGCAGCAACGTGCGCATCCGGGGCTGGATGGGACGGGCTGACCAGACAGCCAAGGTGCGCGGCATGTTCGTGCACCCGAGCCAGGTGGCCGAGATCGTGCGCCGCCACGCCGAGCTCATGCGCGCGCGGCTCGTGGTATCGGGCGAGATGGCCAACGACCGCATGACGCTGCGCGTGGAGGCGGCAACCCGGCCCGAGGGCCTGGCCGATGCCGTCGCGCACACCGTGCGCGACGTGACGAAGCTGCGTGCCGACATCGAGCTGTGCGCGCCCGGGAGCCTGCCCAACGACGGCAAGGTCATAGAAGACGCCCGGCGCTACGAATAGCCCCTGCGCCGCGGGGCCACCTGACGCGCCTCAAAGCCTCCTGCACAGCCGACCCTCTATCATCCCTACCCTCGTTGCGTATCCAGACGAACCCGCCGGAGATCACCCGATGAAGAACATTCGCCTCATGCTCGCCGCCACGGTGGCCCTTGCGTCCGCGGGGGCACTGGCTGCCTACCCCGAGAAGCCCATCACCATCGTCGTGCCCTTCGCCGCCGGCGGCCCGACCGACAAGGTGGCGCGCGACCTGGCCGTGGTGCTCGGCAAGAACCTGAACAACCAGACGGTGGTGGTCGACAACGTTGGCGGTGCCGGCGGCACGCTGGGTGCGGCCAAGGTCGCCAAGGCTGCGCCGGATGGCTACACGTTCCTGCTGCACCACATCGGCATGGCGACCTCGCCGGCGCTGTACCGCAAGATGCCCTACGACACGATGGGCGACTTCGAATTCCTCGGCATGGTCAACGACGTGCCGATGACGATCGTGGGCCGCCCGACGCTGCCGGCCAACAATTTCGCCGAGCTGCGCACCTGGGTCAACGCCAACAAGGGCAAGATCAACCTCGCCAACGCCGGCCTCGGTGCTGCCTCCCACCTGTGCGGCCTGCTGTTCCAGCAAAGCCTGCAGGTGGACATGACGACCGTGCCCTACAAGGGCACCGGCCCGGCCATGACCGACCTGATGGGCGGGCAGGTCGACATCATGTGCGACCAGACCACCAACACCACGGCGCAGATCGCGGGTGGCCGCGTCAAGGGCTTTGCCGTCACGACCCTCAAGCCCCTCACGACGCCGGGCCTGACCAACCTGCCCACGCTCGACAGCCAGGGTATGAAGGGCTTCAACGTCAGCATCTGGCACGGCATGTACGCACCCAAGGGCACACCCAAGGCGATTCTCGACCAGGTGAATGCGGCGCTGCGCAAGTCGCTGCAGGACGCGGATTTCATCAAGAAGCAGGAAGCCCTGGGCGCGGTTGTCATCACCGACAACCGCCTGTCGGGTGCCGAGCACCGCAAGTTCGTCGAGGCTGAGATCGCCAAGTGGGGTCCGGTCATCAAGGCTGCCGGCCAGTACGCCGACTGACCTGCCACGCGCTGTGGCCACAACAAGCCGGCCCGCGGGCCGGCTTTTTCTTGGGGCCCTCAAGCTGCGATCCCGCCTTCGATCCGCAAGGGGATCGTCACGGGCCCGTCGTTGACGAGATGCACCTGCATGTCCGCACCGAAGCGCCCCGTCGCCACGCTCGGGTGGCGTGAAGAGGCGAGCGCCACCACGGCATCGAAGATCGCCCGCCCCTGCAGCGGCGGAGCCGCCGCCGAGAAGCTCGGCCGGTTGCCGCCTCGCGTGTCGGCCGCCAGCGTGAACTGGCTGACCAGCAGCAGCCCGCCCCCCGTGTCGACGAGCGAGCGGTTCATGCGTCCGGCCTCGTCGGCGAACACCCGAAGCTTGAGCACCTTGTCGACGAAACGTGTCACCTCGTCGGGGCCATCGCGATGCTCGGCGCAGACGAAGACGAGGAGGCCCGGTCCGATCTGGCCCACAGTCTCGCCAGCGACCTCCACCCGCGCCTGACCCACGCGCTGCACGAGGCCGATCAAATCAGGTCCTTCGGGTCGTCGAAGTGGGCCTCGACGTCCATCGGCAGCAGCTGGATCGTCGCGCGCAGCCCCGGCACGGCGCTCATCAGCGCCTGCTCCACGGATGTGCGCACCGCCGCCGCACGCCCGAGCGTCCAGCCTGCCGGCATGTGCATGTGCAGGTCCACGAAGCGGCGCTGCCCCGCACGGCGCGTGACCACGTGATCGAAGCGGATGGCCTGGTGCCGGAAGACGTCCAGGGTGCGATCGATTTCGGCGCGCACCTCGGGCTCGAGCGAGCGGTCCATCAGCCCGTCGGCGGAGCGACGCACGAGCGCGGCCCCTTCGCGCAGGATGTTCAGGGCCACCGCGATCGCGATCACCGGGTCGAGCCAGATCCAGCCCGTGCCCACCGCGGCCAGCAACCCGAGCACCACGCCTGCGGAGGTCCACACATCGGTGTAGAGGTGGCGCGCGTCGGCCTCCAGGGCGATCGAGCGCAGCTCACGTGCCTTCCTGAGCATGGCAAAGGCCAGCGCAGCGTTCAGCGCCGAACTGAGCACCGAAAGCACCAGGCCGAGCCCGACCTGATCCAGGGGCTGCGGGGCGAGCAGGCGCTGCACCGACGCCCAGACGATCGCCAGCGCCGCCACCGTGATCATCACTCCCTCGAAGCCGCTGGAAAAGTACTCGGCCTTGTGGTGGCCGTAAGGGTGATCCTCGTCGGCAGGCTGGGCGGCCACCGTCACCATCGCCAGCGCGAACATCGCCCCCGCCAGGTTGACGAGCGACTCGAGCGCATCGGACAACAGGCTCACCGAACCCGTGAACCACCAGGCCGCCGTCTTCAAGCCGATGGTGGCCACAGCCACCGCGACCGACACCTTCAGGTAGCGCGCGACCTGCGCGGATGCCGTGGGTGCCACCCCGCCTCCCTGCCGGTCCCGTCGCGCGCCCGGTGCGGCTTCAGGCCAGCGTGACGCGCGCGAACTTGCGCTTGCCCACCTGCACCACGTAGCTGCCTGCCGGGAGCTTGAGCCCGCGGTCGGTCACGGTCGAGCCATCGATCCGCACGCCGGCCTGTTCCACCAGCCGCAGCGCCTCGCTCGTCGAGGCCGCCAGGCCCGCAGCCTTCAGCAGCGCGCCCACACCCATCGGCGCGCCCGAGAGCTCCACCTCGGCAATCTCATCGGGCACGCCGCCCGCAGCCCGGTTGCGGAAGTCAGCCTCGGCGCCATCGGCGGCCACGGCGCTGTGAAAACGGGCCGTGATCTCCTTG
>CAILKA010000380.1 GCA_903834645.1 uncultured beta proteobacterium | reverse complement strand
GCCTCGGCTCCTGCAGCGGCCGGATCCGTGCCGCCGGTGCGGATCGAGCCTGATCGTCGCCCCGACCCCGAGCCGCAGCTGGCCTTGAAGGGGCAGGGCGCATCGGCGCCTGCGGCGCCCGGGCCGGCGGTTGCACCGGCTGCCGCGCCCCCCGTGAAGCGTGTGCCCGCGCCGGCGCCCGCGGACGAGCCGAGCCTGCTCGACAGCCTCACGACCGACAACCCGATGCTGCTGCCGGGAGCCGGCGCGCTGCTGGCACTGCTGCTGGGCTACGGCGCCTGGCGGCTGCGCGGCCGCTTCGGTCGTCGCAAGGCCGGCGGCGATAGCGCCGCCTTCGGTGAGAGCAAGCTGCAGCGTGACTCGTTCTTCGGCGGTACCGGCGGTGGGCGTGTGGACACCCAGGAAGGCATGTCGCGCCTGCAAGGCTCGTCGATCGGCTATTCGCTGAGCCAGCTCGACGCCATCGGCGACGTGGATCCCGTGGCCGAGGCCGATGTCTACCTCGCCTACGGGCGCGACCTGCAGGCCGAGGAGATCCTCAAGGAGGCGATGCGTGCGCACCCGGAGCGGCTGCCCATCAAGGCCAAGCTGCTGGAGGTCTACGCCAAGCGCCGCGACGTCCGTGCCCATGAGGTCCTGGCTGCCCAGGTGTACGTGGCCACGGGCGGGTCAGGCGACGACTGGAGCAAGGTGCAGGAGCAGGGCCGAGGGATCGACCCGGACAATCCCATGTACCAGCCAGGTGGCCAGCCCGATGCCGATCTGCTGGCGGCCGAGTCGGAGCTCGACGCATCGTCTGCGCCCACGCGCATGCAGACGGCGCTGCAACCCCTGGCTCCCGACGAAGATCCAGCGCGGGAGCGTCCCGCCCTGGCCCCGCCCCCCGCTGCTGGCGCGGTCGACCTGGACCTTGACCTGGACCTCTCCGGCTCCGCGCCTGCGCCGTCGCCCGCCCGGGCAGCCTTGTTGCCCACCGCCCCGGCTTCCGAACTGCCCCCGCTGGGTTTGGCTCCCGAGGAGGGCGCGCGCAGTGGCGACTCGCTGCAGCCGCTTGATTTCGAGCTGAGCTCGATCTCGCTGGACCTCTCCACGCCCGCGGGGCCGGCCCCCGCGACGGCTGGGTCGCCGCTGGGTGCAGCGGACCTGCCTTCACTGGACCTCGACCTGGACACGCCTGCGGCAGGGTCCGCCGGGGGGGCGCAGGCCGGCGCGGGCTTCGCCTCCTCCCGTTCGTGGGAGTTGTCCGACCTGCCCGGCACGGCGCCGGCGGAGGTGGCAACGCCTTCGGAATTCCAGCTTCCTGACGCGCCGGCCGAGGCGGTCGAGCTCGGCGGCGATGCCGACCCGCTCGCACGCAAGATCGAGCTGGCCGAGGAGTTCCAGCAGATCGGCGACGAGGAGGGCGCGCGCGAGCTGCTGCGCGAGGTGCTGGCGCAGGCCGACGGCGAAGTCAAGGCCAAAGCCCAGGCGCTGCTCGACCGCCTTGGCTGAGCGCGCCGCCCCAGGTGGGCGCCTGGCGCTGGGGTTGGCCTACAACGGTCGTCGCTACCAGGGCTGGCAGTCGCAGCCGCACGGCTGCACGGTGCAGGACAAGGTGGAGGCCGCGCTCGCGGCCTTTGCCGACGCACCGGTGGGCACCGTGTGCGCCGGGCGCACCGATTCGGGCGTGCATGCCTGCAACCAGGTCGTGCACCTGGACGCGCCGGTGGTGCGCGATCCCTTCTCGTGGGTGCGCGGCACGAACCGCTACCTCGAGCCTGACATCGCGGTGCAGTGGTGCCGGCCCGTGGCACCCGACTTCCATGCCCGCAACGGCGCACTCGGCCGGCGCTACTGCTACGTGCTGCTGGAGTCGGCCGTGCGCCCGGCGCTCGACGCCGGCCGCTGCGGCTGGGTGTTCCGGCCGCTCGACGGGCCGGCGATGCGCGAGGCCGCAGCGGTGCTGGTCGGCGAGCACGACTTCAGCGCCTTCCGTGCGGCGCAGTGCCAGGCGCCTACACCGGTGAAGACGGTGCGCCGCATCGAGATCACGCAGCATGGCGCCTACTGGCGTGTCGACTTCGATGCGAGCGCCTTCCTGCACCACATGGTGCGCAACATCATGGGTTGCCTCGTGGCAGTGGGCACCGGCACGCGCGCGCCCGGCTGGCTGCGCGAGGTGCTCGACTCGCGCAGCCGCGAGGCGGCAGCGCCCACCTTCGCGCCAGATGGCCTGCACTTCCTCGGGCCGTACTACGATCCCCGGCATGCGATTCCCGATCACACCCCTCCGATGGACGGGCTGCCCTGAGCGCTGCTGCGGCAGCGGCACGGGGCTCAACGAGGAGGCACGATGACGCGCACCCGCATCAAGATCTGCGGCCTCACGCGCGAAGGCGATGTGGACGCTGCGGTGGCTGCCGGCGCCGACGCCATCGGATTCGTGCTCTACGCGAAGAGCGCGCGTGCGGTGGATGCGCGGCGTGCGGGTGAGCTGGCGCGGCGGCTGCCGCCCTTCGTCACGCCGGTGCTGCTCTTCGTGAATGCGACCATGCCGGAAGTCCAGGCCGGCCTGCAGGCGGTGCCCGGGGC
>CAILKA010000379.1 GCA_903834645.1 uncultured beta proteobacterium | reverse complement strand
GGCGCCTGCGCCAGCCGCTTCCACCCCCGTGCCCAACAAGGGCGACACCGCCTTCATGATGGTGGCCACCGTGCTCGTCATCCTGATGACGATCCCGGGCCTGGCCCTGTTCTATGGCGGCCTCGTGCGCAGCAAGAACATGCTGTCGGTGCTGATGCAGGTGTTCATGATCTTTGCGCTGATCTCGGTGCTGTGGGTCGTGTACGGCTACTCGATGGCCTTCACCGCAGGCAACCCGTTCTTCGGCACGCTCGACAAGCTCTTCCTCAAGGGCGTCACACCCGAATCGGTGGCGGCCACCTTCAGCAAGGGCGTGTACATCCCGGAGCTCACGTTCGTGGCCTTCCAGGGCACCTTCGCCGCGATCACCACGGCGCTGATCGTCGGGGCCTTTGCCGAGCGCATCAAGTTCTCGGCCGTGCTGCTGTTCGCGGTGCTGTGGTTCACCTTCAGCTACCTGCCCATCGCGCACATGGTGTGGTACTGGGACGGCCCGGATGCGATCACCGACGCCAAGGCGCTCGAGGCGGTCACGGCCAACGCCGGCTTCATGTGGGCCAAGGGTGCGCTGGACTTCGCCGGTGGCACGGTGGTGCACATCAACGCCGCGGTGGCGGGCCTGGTGGGCGCCTACATGCTGGGCAAGCGCGTGGGCTACGGCCGCGAGGCGATGGCTCCGCACAGCCTGACGCTGACGATGGTGGGTGCCTCGCTGCTGTGGGTGGGCTGGTTCGGCTTCAACGCCGGCTCCAACCTGGAAGCCAACGGCGTGGCGGCGCTGGCCTTCATCAACACGATCGTGGCCACCGCTGCGGCGACGCTGAGCTGGGCCGCTGCCGAGGCGCTGACCAAGGGCAAGGCATCGATGCTGGGCGCGGCCTCGGGCGCAGTGGCGGGCCTGGTGGCGATCACCCCGGCCTGCGGCTTCGTCGGCGTGGGCGGTGCGCTCGTCATCGGTCTGCTGTCCGGCGTGGTGTGCCTGTGGGGCGTCACGGGCCTGAAGAAGCTGCTGGGCGCGGACGACTCGCTGGACGTCTTCGGCGTGCACGGCGTGGGCGGCATCCTGGGCGCGCTGCTGACGGGCGTGTTTGCCAGCCCCAAGCTCGGCGGCACCGGCACCTGCGACTACGTGGCCAACACCTGTGGCGGCTGGACGAGCATCGGTGCGCAGGTCTGGGTGCAGGCCCAGGGCGTGATCTACACGGTCATCATCTCCGGCATCGTGGCACTCGTGGCCTTCAAGATCGTCGACATGGTGATCGGCCTGCGCGTGACCGAGGAAGAGGAGCGCGAGGGCCTGGATATCTCCTCGCACGGCGAGACGGCCTACAACAAGTAAGCCGCGCCAGGCCGGCAGCCTCCGCGGGCTGCCGGCTCCGCGAGCCGCGCCCCGCGCGCGGCCCGCAGATTCAAGGGGCTGCCGCAAGGCGGCCCTTTTTCGTGGGGGACGCCCGGTTTCACGTCCGGCGCACTCTCTAGAATGCACCCATGGTCCCTCACCTCGTCACCGCCCTGAGCGGGCCGATCAACGAACTCGAGCAACGCATCCTGGAGTCGATGCCGGCCATCGAGCGCTGGTTCCGGCTCGAGTGGATGGAGCACACGCCGGCCTTCTACTGTTCGGTGGACGTACGCAACGCCGGCTACAAGCTGGCCCCGGTGGCCTCGAGCCTGTTCCCCGCGGGCTTTGCCAACCTCACGCCCGAGATGCTGCCGCTGGCGGTGCAGGCGGCGATGGCCGCCATCGAGAAGATCTGCCCCGAGGCGCGCAACCTCCTGCTGATCCCCGACCGGCACGACCTGAACCCCTTCTATCTCTTCGGGGTGCGCACCCTCGTGCAGGTCTTCCACCAGGCGGGCCTGAACGTGCGCCTGGGCTCGCTCGACCCTGCGCTCAAGGCGCCCACCCGGCTCGCCCTGCCCGATGGCGACGAGCTCGTCTTCGAGCCCGTGCTGCGCCAGCGCGGGCGCATCGGCCTGAAAGACTTCGACCCCTGCACGGTCTTGCTCAACACCGGGCTGCACGAGGGCATTCCCGACAAGCTGCACAGCCTGCACGAGCAGTACCTGCTGCCCCCGCTGCACGCAGGCTGGACGGTGCGCCGCAAGAGCCGGCACTTCCAGAGCTACGAGGAGGTGGCCAAGCGCTTTGCCAAGCTGCTCGGGATGGATCCGTGGCTGATCCACCCGATGTTCGCCAACGCCGGGCCGCTGGATCTCTCGGGCGACGACGGCATCGAGCCGCTGCGCGCCCACGTGGAGGCGATCCTGGGCAAGGTGCGGCGCAAGTACAAGGAGTACGGCATCGGCGAGAAGCCCTTCGTGCTCGTGAAGGCGGGTGACGGCAGCCACGCGATTGGCTGGATCTCGCTGCGCGACCCGCGCGACCTGGACGAGGCGCTGCGCCGGCTGCGCGACGAAGCCGTGGCTGCCGGCCGCCCGCCCCCGAGGGCGCACGAGATCATCGTGCAGGAGGGCGTGCCCACCTACGAGCGCATCAACGGCGCCGTGGCCGAGCCAGTGGTCTACACGATCGATCGTTACGTGGTGGGGGGGTTCTACCGCGTGCACGCCGGCGTGGGCATCTACGACAGCCTCAATGCGCCGGGCTCGATGTACGTGCCGCTGGCCTTTGCCGAAAGCAACCACCTGCCGCGTCCGGGCGTCAAGCCCGGGGCGAGCGCGCCCAACCGCTTCTACATGTACGGCGTGATCGCTCGCCTGGCGATGCTGGCAGCGAGCTACGAGCTCGAGGCCACCGATCCCGAGGCCGAGGTTGACGAGTAGGGCACCTGCCCACGGCGCCCGGCCGCTGGGCCTGGCGGTGGCCGCGATCGGCGTCGTCTACGGCGACATCGGCACGAGCCCGCTGTACGCGCTCAAGGAGGTCTTTGCCGAAGGGCGCGTGCCGCTCACGCCCGAGCACGTGCTGGGCATCCTCTCGCTCGTCTTCTGGACGCTCACGGTCGTCGTCTCGCTCAAGTACGTGACGCTCATCCTGCGTGCCGACAACCACGGCGAGGGCGGGCTCGTGGCGATGCTCGCGCTGGCCTCCCAGGCCGTGCGTGACCGCCCGCAGTTGCGCGGCCGGTTGCTGCTGGTGGGCATCTTCGGCACGGCGATCTTCTTCGGCGACGGCGTGATCACGCCCGCCGTGTCGGTGCTGTCGGCCGTCGAGGGCCTGGAGGTGGCAGCCCCGGCGCTGCACGCCTGGGTGGTGCCGGTGTCGCTCGTGGTGCTCGGGGCGCTCTTTGCCGCGCAGCGCTTCGGCACGGCCGCCGTCGGGCGCTTCTTCGGGCCGGTGATGCTGGTGTGGTTCGCGGTGCTGGCCGGGCTCGGCGCGTGGCACGTGCTGCGCGGCCCGGCGGTGCTGGCCGCGCTGTCGCCGCACCACGCGCTGGCCTTCATGCTCGCCGAGCCGGGCGTGGCCTTCATCGCGCTGGGTGCGGTGGTGCTGTGCGTCACCGGTGCCGAGGCGCTCTATGCGGACCTCGGGCATTTCGGCAAGCGTCCCATCCGGCTGGCCTGGTTCGTGGTCGTGATGCCCGCGCTGGTGCTCAACTACTTTGGCCAGGGGGCGCTGCTGCTGGCCGATCCGCAGGCCGTGCGCAACCCCTTCTACGAGATGGTGCCCGCGTGGGCCCTGTATCCGATGATCGCGCTGGCCACGCTGGCGGCCGTGATCGCCTCGCAGGCGCTGATCACGGCGGCCTTCTCCGTGACCAAGCAGGTGATCCAGCTCGGCTACCTGCCGCGCCTGCGCATCGCCCACACCTCCATCCGCGAGACCGGCCAGATCTACATCCCGGCCGTCAACTGGGGGCTGTTCGCCTTCATCGTGGTGGCGGTGGTGGCCTTTCGCTCCAGCGGCGCGCTGGCCTCGGCCTACGGCATTGCCGTGACCATCGACATGACGATCACGACCGTCATGACCTTCTTCGTGATCCGCTTCGGCTGGCGGCTGCCGCTGTCGCTGTGCGTGGCGGCCACCGGCGTCTTCTTCGTCATCGATCTCGTCTTCCTGGCCGCCAACGCCGTCAAGGTGCTCGAAGGCGGCTGGTTCCCGCTGGTCATCGGCGCGCTGATGTACACGCTCATGACGACCTGGCAGCGTGGCCGCGCGCTGCTGGGCGAGCGGCTGCGCGAGGATGCGATCGACCTGCCCTCGTTCCTCGAGGCCGTGTTCGTCCATCCGCCCCTGCGCGTGCCGGGCACGGCCGTGTTCCTCAACGCCGAGCGGGGCTCCACGCCCTTTGCGCTGCTGCACAACCTCAAGCACAACAAGGTGCTGCACGAGCGCAATCTTTTCGTCACGGTGCAGCACCACGAGGTGCCGTGGATCGGCTTCAATCGGCGCATCGAGGTCGAGCCGCTCGGGCATGACTGCTGGCAGCTCACGCTGCACTTCGGCTTCAAGAACGATCCGGACGTGCCCGAGGCGCTGAGGCTGCTCGCGCCGCATGGCATCGTGCTCGACGAGATGGACACGAGCTACTTCCTCAGCCGCGACTCGGTCATTCCGACCTTCGCCCGCGGCATGGCGCTGTGGCGCGAGAAACTCTTCGCCAGCATGCACCGCAACGCCGCAGGAGCGGCCGATTTCCTGTACCTGCCGACCAACCGCATCGTGGAGCTGGGCTCCAAGGTCGAGATCTGAGGTCCCCTTGAAGATCCTTTTCGTTTCCGATCCGCTCGAGTCCTTCAAGACCTACAAGGACTCCACCTACACCATGATGCGCGAGGCGCAGCGCCGGGGCCACCGGGTGCTGGCCTGCGAACCGCGCGAGCTGCACTGGGTGCGCGGCGGGAAGGCGTCGGCACGGGTGCGCGAGATCGCGCTCACCGGCCAGGAGGACGACTGGTTCCGCGTCGTGGCCACCCACGAGGCGCTGGCGCTGCACGAGACGGACGCAGTCGTGATGCGCAAGGACCCGCCCTTCGACAGCGAGTACTTCTACGCCACGCACCTGCTCGGCCAGGCCGAGCGCGAGGGCGCGCGCGTCTTCAACCGCCCCGCGGCGTTGCGCGATCACCCGGAAAAGCTCGCCATCCTCGAGTTCCCGGCCTTCATCGCGCCCACCCTGGTCACGCGCAGCGAGGCCGACATCCGCGCCTTCCATGCCGAGCACCGCGACGTGATCTTGAAGCCCCTGGACGGCATGGGCGGCATGGGGATCTTCCGTGTGGGCGCCGACGGCCTGAACCTGGGCGTGATCTGCGAGACGCTCAACCGCGGCGGCTCCTCCACCGTGATGGTGCAGAAGTTCCTGCCCGAGATCGCGCAGGGCGACAAGCGCGTGCTCGTGATCGGCGGGCGGCCCGTGCCCTTCGCACTGGCGCGCATCCCGCAAGGTGGGGAGGTGCGGGGCAACCTCGCCGCCGGTGGCCGCGGCGTGGCGATGCCGCTTACCCCGCGCGAGCGCGAGATCGCCGAGGCTCTGGGCCCGCTGCTGGCCGCGCGTGGGCTGCTGCTCGTGGGGCTGGACGTGATCGGATCCTGTCTGACGGAGATCAACGTGACGAGCCCGACCTGCTTTCGCGAGATCATGGACCAGAGCGGATTCGATGTGGCGGGCATGTTCGTCGATGCGCTGCAGGAGGCGCTGCAATGAGCCCAGAGGGCCCTACCCCTACCCCTACCCCTACCCCAGCGCCTGCCCCTGCGCCGGCCGCCGCGCTGCGCTGGGAGCCCGACGCCGCTTTGCTCGCCCGCCTCACCCAGGCCGCACGCTTTGACTGCGAGTACGGTCGCGGCCTGGCCAACCACCTGCCGATGGCGCTGGCAAGCCTGGCGCGCCTGGGCGCCGATGACGCGCGCCTGGCGGCCTTCGAGGCGGAGTACGTCAAGC
>CAILKA010000378.1 GCA_903834645.1 uncultured beta proteobacterium | reverse complement strand
GTGCGCCTGGGCCAAGGTCATCATCGTCATGCGGCGATCCCCTGGCGCATGCCGGGCACTGGGCCGGCACCGCTGCCCGGGTGGCGCTGAGCGAGCGCGCGCTGCGCTTGCTCGACATCGGAGAAAGGCAGCCGCTGCATGCCGACTTCCTGCCAGGTCTCATGGCCCTTGCCGGCCACGAGCACCACATCGGAGGGCGCGGCCTGCGACACCGCCCACTCGATCGCCTCACGCCGGTCGAGCAGCACTTCGCGCACGCGGCCCGTCCCGGGGCCTGCGGGCAGGCCGGACATCACCTGCGCAGCGATGTCCCCAGGATCCTCGTCGCGCGGGTTGTCGCTCGTCACCACCACGTGCCGGGCGAGCCGCGCCGCGATCGCGCCCATGGGCGCACGCTTGGTCGCATCGCGGTTGCCGCCGCACCCGAACACGCACCACAACTCGCCGCCGCGGGCGGCAGCGAGCGGCCGCAGCGTCAGCAGCACCTTCTCCAGGGCGTCCGGGGTGTGGGCGTAGTCGACGATGACCTCGGGGGCCAGGCCCGGCGGCAGCCACGGCGTCGTCACGCGCTGCAGCCGGCCGGGAACGGGGCCGAGGTGCTGCACGGCCGCCGCTGCCTCGGCCAGTGACAGGCCCGATGCACGCAAAGCGGCGACGACACCCAGCAGGTTGTGGACGTTGAAATCCCCGATGAGCGTGCTGCGCACGCTGGCGCGCTCGCCCGCCTCGTGCAGTTCGAAAGCCAGGCCGCCATCGGCCATGCGCGCCTGTCGGGCAACCAGGCGGGCATCGCCTCGCGCCGAGAGGGTCCAGCAAGACAGCGGCGAGCCGTCCAGCTCGGCCGCCAGGCGCGCGCCCATCGGATCGTCGACGTTGACAACCGCCGCGCGCAGGCCCGGCCAGTCGAAGAGCCTGCGTTTGGCGGCCCAGTAGGCCTCCATCGTGCCGTGGTAATCGAGGTGGTCGCGCGTGAGGTTGTTGAAGATCGCGACATCGATGCGCGTACCTGCCAGCCGCCCCTCCTGCAGCCCGATCGACGAGGCCTCGAGGGCGCAGGCCACGAGCCCCTGCTCCACGAAGCCCGCCAGCGCCTGCTGCAGCGCGAGGGCATCGGGCGTGGTCAGGCCCGTGGACGACAGGGCGTGCGCCGGCGCATCGGCGGCCGGGGGCTCGCCCACCCCGAGCGTGCCCACGACGCCGCAGCCTCGCCCGGCCGCGCGCAAGGCCTGCGCGCACCACCAGGCGGTGGAGGTCTTGCCGTTGGTGCCGGTGACGGCCAGCACCTGCAGGCGATGGCTCGGGTGGCCGAGGATGGCCGAGGCCACCTCGCCGACGGCCGACTTCAGGTCAGCCAGGGCGGCGATGCGCGGGTCGTCGAATCCGAACGCCTGCAGGCCCTGTGCCTCCACCAGGCAGGCAGACGCACCGGCGGCCAGTGCCTGCGGCACATGGGTGCGGGCGTCATGCGTGCGGCCCGGCCAGGCGATGAAGGCGTCTCCGGCCTGAACCGCACGGCTGTCGGCGCGCAGGCGCCCGCGGCAGCGGGCCGACAGCCAGGCTGCCGCCTCGACCGGATCGCGCAGGATCGCCACCATGGTCAGAAGCTCTCCTGCTCGGAGGGGCCGGGCTTGACGATCACCTGCGGCTTGACCTCGATGTCGGGGGAGACGTTCATCATGCGCAGCGTCTGCTGCACCACCTGCGAGAACACGGGTGCCGCCACCTCTCCACCGTAGAACACACCCTTGCTCGGCTCGTCGACCATCACGGCCACGACGATGCGCGGCGCGCTCACGGGTGCCAGCCCGACGAACCAGGCCCGGTAACGGCTCGACGAGTAGCCCTTGCCCTCCTGCTTGCGCGCCGTGCCGGTCTTGCCGCCCACCGAGTAGCCGATCGCCTGCGCCTTGGGTGCCGTGCCACCCGGGCCGGCGGCCTGCTGCAGCATCTGCCGCACCTGCTGTGCCACCTGGGGCGACAGCACGCGCACGCCCTGCACGGGTGCCGGAGCGGACCCGCGGCCCGCAGGCACGGCCGCCGCTGCATCGTCGCGGCGCAGCATCGTCACCGGCACGAGGTCGCCGTCGCGGGCGAACACCGTGTAGGAGTGCGCGAGCTGGAAGAGCGAGGCCGACAAGCCGTAGCCGTAGCTCATCGTCGCCTGCTCGATGGGGCGCCAGGTCTTGTAGGGACGCAGTCGCCCGGTGACGGCACCTGGGAACTCGAGCTGGGGCTTGCGACCGAATCCGGCCTGCGAGTAGAGCTCCCACATCTCGCGCGAGCTCATTGCCATCGCCAGCTTCACGGTGCCGACGTTGCTGGACTTCTGCACCACCTGCGCGACGGACAGCGCGCCGTGCGGATGCGCGTCCTTGATGGTCGAGCCGGTGATGGTGATCGAGCCCGGCGCGGTCTGGATGGAGGTCTCGGGCGTGACGCGCCCGGTTTCCAGCGCCCAGGCAATGACGAAGGGCTTCATCACGGAGCCCGGCTCGAAGATGTCGGTGAGGGCGCGGTTGCGCAGTTGAGCACCGCTCAGGGCCTGGCGCCTGGAGGGGTCGAAGCTCGGGTAGTTGGCCAGGGCGAGCACCTCGCCCGTGAGGGCGTCCAGCACCACGCAGCTGCCGCCCTTGGCGTTGTGCTCGAGCACCGCGTCGCGCACGCGCTGCCACGCGAAAAACTGGACCTTGCTGTCGATGGAGAGCGTCACGTCGCCGCCGTGCACGGGCTCCAGGCGCTCGCCCTGGTCCTCGATCACGCGCCCCAGGCGGTCGATGATCACGGTGCGAGATCCGGGCTTGCCATCGAGCTTGTTCTGGAAGGCGAGCTCGATACCCTCCTGGCCGTTTTCCTCGATGTCGGTGAAGCCCACGATGTGCGCAGCCGCCTCGCCCTCGGGGTAGCTGCGCCGGAATTCGGGCTGCTGGTGCACGCCGCGCACCCCCAGCGCCTTGACCTGCTCCCAGGTGGCGGTGTCCACCTGGCGGCGCAGCCAGGCGAACTCGCCCTCCCCTTCGGTGCGGGCCTGCAGCTCGGCCGGGCTCAGGTCGAGCAGCCGAGACAGCGCCTTTCGCTGCTCCACGTCGGCCTGGAAGGTGCGGGGCACGGCCCACACCGAGGGCGCGGGCACGCTCGTGGCCAGCACGATGCCCTGCCGGTCGAGGATGCGGCCGCGGCTGGCGGGCAGCTTGAGCGTCTTGGTGTAGCGCTTCTCACCCTGCATCAGGTAGAAGTCGTTGTCGAGCACCTGGATCTGCACGGCGCGGCCGACGAGCACCAGGAAGGCGAGCGCCAGCAGCGCCACCACGAAGCGGGAGCGCCAAGGCGGCGTCTTGCTTGCCAGCAGGGGGCTGGTGGCGTAGTTGACGCCGCGCACGCTCGGACGCATCGCCTTCATCTCGCCCCCTTCGAGCCGCCCGGGGAGGCGAGGCTGGCGGCGGGCGCGACCGATGCCGCCGGCGGCGTGGCGCGCCCCGGGGCACCGGAGGTCGGCAGTGCCTCGGAGGTGTAGTGCGTCAGCGCCGCGGTGGCGTTGCGCATCTGCAGCTTCTCGCGCGCCACACGCTCCACGCGCAGGTGCGTGGCCTGCACGCGGCGCTCGGCGTCGACCCGCTGGAACTCGGCCTCCAGCGTGCGCTCCTGGGTGCGCGCACGGTCGATCTCGGTGAAGAGCCGCCGGGCGTCGTAGCTCGTGCGCACCAGCAGCAAGGCGCTGAGCACGAGCAGCGCAAGCAGCAGCGTGTTCAAGCGGGTCATGCCGGGGCGTCCCCGGTGCGTTCGGCCACACGCAGGATCGCCGAGCGCGCACGCGGGTTGGCGGCGATCTCCCCAGGCGAAGGGCGCGCGCGGGCAATCGCGCGCAGCCGCAGCGGCGGCGGCGGCGCAAACGGTGCGCGCCGGTCGATCACCTCGCGGCTCTCGCGAGCGATGAACTGCTTGACCAGGCGGTCCTCCAGCGAGTGGAAGCTGATCACGGCCAGCCGCCCTTGCGGCCCCAGGTGCTCGAGGGCCGCGCGCAGGCCGTGCTCGAGTGCGTCGAGCTCGCCATTGACGTGGATGCGCAGGGCCTGGAAGGTGCGCGTGGCCGGATCCTGGCCGGGTTCACGGGTACGCACCGCACGAGCCACGACCTCGGCCAGCTCGCGCGTGCGCACCAGGGGTCGACCGCTCGTGCGGCGAGCGACAACCGCCTTTGCAATCGGGTGAGCAAACCGCTCCTCGCCGTAGTCACGGATGATCCTCGCGATCTCGTGCTCGTCGGCCTGCGCGAGGAACTCGGCCGCAGTCTGCCCGCGCGTGGTGTCCATCCGCATGTCCAGCGGCGCGTCGTGACGAAAGCTGAATCCGCGCGCCGGGTTGTCGATCTGCGGGCTGCTCACGCCCAGGTCGAGCAGCACGCCATCCACTGACTCGAGCCCCAGGCCCTGGAGCACCTGAGCCAGGTCCGCAAAGCTCGCATGGCACACGGTCAGGCGCGCATCGGCGATCGCGTGCGCAGCAGCCACGGCCTGCGGGTCGCGGTCCAGCGCGACCAGCCGCCCCTGCGGCCCCAGCCCCTGCAGGATCGCCCGCGCGTGGCCACCGCGGCCGAAGGTGCCGTCCACGTACAGGCCCGAGGGGCGCACCTGCAGCGCCTGCACGGCCTCCTGGAGCAGCACGGGCACGTGCGACCACTCCTCCTGCGGTCGTTCCTGGGAGCGCTCGTCCGGCCATGGGGTGTGCCCGTCGCTCATCCGATGAAGAGATCCGACAGCTGGGTGCCCATGTCCTGCTCCAGCACCTGCGCCTCGTGTGCGTCGTAGCGGGCCTTGTCCCAGAGCTCGAAGCGGTTGCCCATGCCCATGAAGACCACTTCGCGCGCCAGGCCCGCCCAGTCGCGCAGCTCGGGCGGCAGCAGCACGCGCGAGCCGCTGTCGATCGCCAACTCGGTGGCGCTGCCGATGTACAGCCGCCGCAGGCCGTCGGCGGACGCCGGGAGCGCCAGCAGGCGCGCCTCGAACTGGTCCCACACGGGCCGCGGAAAGAGCGACAGGCAGCGTACGTGGCTCTTGCTGACCATCATCTGGCCGGAGACGGTCGACATCAGGAGCTCGCGGTAACGGGCCGGGACGGTGACACGCCCCTTTCCGTCCAGCGTCAGGACCGGACCCCCCTTGAATGCAAAAACCGACACAAAAACCCACTTTCCGACACGAGGCGCCACTGTAGCGGAGTTTTGCGCCGAGGGTCAATGCGACAAGGCGTAAAAATTCAAGGAAATCAATCACTTAGGGTAAGTTCGGGAGCCGCGGCTCGAAGAAAAACTAACGCTGAAACAAGCACTTGCGCACCAGTCTCAAACTTCTTCGTGAGCACAGCGAGGCCCCGGAACGTCTGAGCGGTGCCGGCTTCATCGCGGTGGCATGATGGGCGGGCCCGAGCACGGGCCCGAGCACGGGCCTGGTGCGCGGCCGGCCCCCGCCGGCCCCCGCCGGCCCCCTCCCGCCACAAGAGGCTTGCCAGCTGCGCCTTCGATGTACGAGAACGACCCGCTCTGGAAGATGCGCCACGCGCTGGCGGGCGTCGCGCTGGCGCTCCTGGCCTGCGTGGTGCTGGCGGCCGTGATCGGGCGCTTGCTCGGCGACTTCCTGGGCGGCACCTACGCGTGGCGCGCCGGGGTGTATGCGGCCCTGCTGCTGTACGTGGTGACGGGCGCGATCGTGCTGTTCGCGAAAGTGGCGCGCCACGAGACGCGCCCCATCAACGCCGGCCGGGTCGGGCGCTGGACGCTGAGCCTGTGGCTGTGGCCGCTGCTGCTGGCGCTGGGCGGCCGCAAGCGCTCAGAGTAGCGAGGTGGGCAGGTGCCTGCGCACCGCCATCCAGGCCAGCAGCCCCACCGCCATCAGCGCGGCCGATGCCAGTGCCAACGTCATCGTCGCATGCATGACCAGCGGCACCAGCACACCGGCGACGAGCGCGTTGGCGAGCGAGCCCAGGAAAGCCTGTACCGACGACGCCATGCCGCGACGCTCGGGAAAGAGGTCGAGCAGGATCAGCGTGACCACCGGCACCACCACGGCCCAGCCGAAGGAGTAGAGGCCCACCGGCAGCATCGCCGCGAGCGGGTGCGTGAGGCCTGCCGCGTTGCAGCCGAGGTTCAGCGCCGTGGCCATCACCATCACGCCCCAACCGAGCCCGATCTGCCGGCCGCGCCGGATCCGCCCCGCCAGGCGGCCGCTGCACAGGGCGCCCAGCATGATCCCACCCACTGAAATGCAGAAGAACCAGTAGAACTGCGTGGGCGCCAGCCCCAGGTGACCACCCAGCCAGGCGGGCGAGGCCAGCACGTACAGGAACATGCCGTTGAAGGGCAAGCCGCTGGACAGCGCGAGCGCGAGGAAGCGCGGACTCGCGCCGAGCTGCCAGTAGCCTCGCAGCAGGTGCACCGGGTGCAGCGACTGGCGCTGGCTCGGATGCAGCGACTCCGGCAGCGTGCGCCACATCAGCACCAGCAGCGCCGCCCCGAGCGCCGCCATGAACCAGAAGATCGCGTGCCAGTCGATCCCCACCAGGAGCCAGCCGCCAATCAGGGGAGCCAGCGCCGGCGCGATGCCGAACCAGATCGTCACCTGCGACATCACGCGCTGCGCGTCATGCGGGGCGTAGAGGTCGCGGATGATGGCCCGCCCCACGACCATGCCGCCGCCGGCCGACATGCCTTGGAGCGTGCGAAACACCAGCAACTCGCCGATCCCGGGCGCCAGTGCACACCCCACCGACGCCGCGCTGAACAACGCCATGGCCACCAGCACCACCGGCCGGCGGCCCACGCTGTCGGAGATGGCGCCGTGAAAGAGGTTCATCAGCGCAAAGCCGGCCAGATAGGCTGCCAGCGTCTGCTGCATCTGCACCGGGGTGGCACCGACGTCGGCCGCAATGGCGGAGAAGGCGGGCAGGTAGGTATCGATCGCGAATGGCCCGAGTGCGCTCAGCGCGGCCAGCAGCAGCGCCAGCGCCCAGCGCGGGCCACGCCACAACTTGTCGGCTTCAGGGTGCATGGTTCAGGCGCCGCGAAGCGCGAAGACAGTGTGAAGCAAGCCGATAGGCCGGATTCTGTGCAGCCGCCCCCTTGCGGGGAACGGCTGTGACCGCCATTCCTCTGGGCCGGGGGTCGCCCGCCCGGCTCGGTGCCACCTACCCGCCGGCTCCGCGGGCCGCATCATCGCCGGCCTACTTGGTGTTGCTGCGCGCAGAGATTGCCCGTTTCACCCTGCGCAGGGCTACGCCCCACACAGACTCGTCTCTGTTGCTCTGATCCTCACCTCGCGGTGGAGAGCCGTTAGCTCCTGCGCTGCCCTGTGCAGTCCGGACCTTCCTCCAGCGCCGGGTTTCCCCGATCGCGCCAGCGGCGGTCTGGCTTGCTTCACCCCATCATTGTCTCATCGATGCGCAGGGCCCGGGAAAGACGAAGGCGCCCGGCGGACGGGCCGCGGGGCGCCTCGGGTGGCGGGCGGCGCGCCCGCCTGCGCTCACTGCGCCTGCTGCAGCGCGCGGATGCGATCCTCGATGGGCGGGTGGCTCGAGAAGAGCGCCATCAGGCCGCTGGGCTTGCTCGAGATGCCCATGTTCTGGACCGCCTTGGGCAGCGCGCCCGGCTCCAGGCCACCGAGCCGGGCCAGGGCGTTGATCATCGGCTGGCGCCGGCCCATCAGTTGCGCCGCACCGGCGTCCGCCCGGTACTCGCGCTGACGCGAGAACCACGCCACGACAACCGCCGCCAGCACGCCCAGCACGATGTCCAGCACGATCGTGGTGACGATGTAGCCGATGCCCGGGCCCTCGCGGTCGTTCTTCAGGATGACGCGGTCCACCACGTACCCGATCACGCGCGACAGGAAGACGACGAAGGTGTTCATCACGCCCTGGATGAGCGTCATCGTCACCATGTCGCCGTTGGCCACGTGTGCCACCTCGTGGCCGATCACGGCCTCGACCTCCTCCTTGGTCATGCCCTCGAGCAGCCCGGTGGAGACGGCCACGAGCGCCGAGTTCTTGAAGGCGCCCGTGGCGAAGGCGTTGGGCTCGCCCTGGTAGAGCGCGACGTCGGGCATGCCGATGCCGGCCTTGTCGGCGAACTGGCGCACCGTGCCCACGATCCAGCGGTGCGTGGGCTCGTTGGAGTCGTTGATGATGACGGCGCCGGTGGACCACTTGGCCATCGGCTTGCTGATCAGCAGCGAGATGATGGCGCCACCAAAGCCCATCAGCAGCGAGAAACCGAGCAGCGCGCCCAGATTCAGGCCGTTGGCGGTGAGGAACTTGTTGACCCCGAGCAGGCTCGCGGTGATGCCCAGCACCACCATCACGGCCAGGTTGGTCAGGACGAACAGGACGATGCGCTTCATGGCGGGGCCGCTCCTTTGCGGCGACGCTTGGTTGACGACAGTGCGAGATGTTAGGGCGGGCGCGCCGAATTCAAGAAGGCAGGCGCACAGTTGCCCTCGGATCTCGCAGGGAATACCCCGCTGCCGACTAGG
>CAILKA010000377.1 GCA_903834645.1 uncultured beta proteobacterium | reverse complement strand
GGCCGCCCGCCCAGCACGCCGCCGCGTGCGTTGATCTCCTCCATCGCGGCGCGGATGCCGCGCTCGATGGCCTTCGGGGCGGTGTTGGTCTTGACACCATAGGCGCCATCGAAGGCGATGTACACGGGCTCCTTGGCGTACGCGCTGGAGGCCAGCGGTAGCCAGGCGGCCAGTACCAGGCGGGGTGCCAGGCCAAGAATCGCCCACAGGCGGCAGCCAGTGCGCCACGCACAGGCCAGGCTCCGGGCTGGCTGCGCGTCGAGCCGGCCACGCGACAGCCCGAACATGCGGCTCGTCTGCCCTCCCCATTTTTTTTTCATGGGGTGACATGTTACGCCCGGCAGTGCCGGGCGCGGGCCATTCAGCTGCGGGGGCGCAGGGCTTCAGCAGCTTGCAAGGTACCCACGTCCAGCCCGTTCCAGTTGCGCAGCTCGACCCGGCTGAGGCTGCGCATCAGCACAGCGTCCTCGCCCTCGAGCGCCAGTTGCGCCTCGATCACGGCCGCCATCACCACCTCTGCTGCGCGGGCCGTGTTGCCGTCGTCCATCTTCAGGGCCACGCCCAGCCCGACCTCCGGCAAGGCGGCGCAATAGACGCCCTCTGCCCCGACCTTGCAGAACACCCGCTCCCCGAGCCGGGCCATCACGCGGCTGTCGAAGCGGCCGGTGCCGGCCACCATCTGCGGGGCGCGCGCCACCGCCTGGCGCAGCCGCCGGGCCGCCTGTGCGTGGTCAGGCGAAAGCCCGACGCCAGTGGCCACGCGCGCAAAGCCGTGCGCCAGGTGCCGCAGGGGTATCGCGTAGGTCGGGATCGAGCATCCGTCGGTGCCGCGCGCGGCCCGGGACAGGTCGAAGCCCGTGGCAGCCTCGAGGGCGGCTGTCACCTCTCGCATCACCGGGTGATCCGGGCGCACATAGCCGCGCACGAAGGCCGCCACATCCCCGCCGCCTGCCAGCTTGCAGCCCAGGCAGACAAAGCCCGCATGCTTGCCCGAACAGTTGTTGTGCAGTGCGCTCGGCTGGGCGCCGGTGGCGGCCATCGCCTTGATCGCGCCGTCGTGGTAGGGCCAATGGGCGCCACACTCGAGCACGGCTGCGTCCACCCCGGCCTTGGCGAGCATCGAGGCGGCGGCATGGGCGTGGTGAGGCTCTCCGCCATGCGAGGCGCACGCCAGTGCCAGCTCCTCGTCGCTCAGACCCAGCGCGTCGGCGGCACCGCCTGCCACCAGCGGCAGCGCCTGCAGCACCTTGACTGCCGAGCGCGGAAAGATCGGGCGATCGATGTCGCCCAGCGCGGTGTGGACCGCGCCGTCGGCGTCGACGATGGCGAGCGCGCCGCGGTGGAAAGACTCGACGATGCCGCCGCGCAGGGCTTCGGCAAGGATGGGATGGGCTGTCATGGCCGGCACTGTATCCCGAGCCCTGCAAGGCGGCCCCGCCGGTGCACCCCGCACAATGCCGGCTTGGCCACCACCTTCACTGCCGACCCGCCACCCGTACCCGAGACGGCCGGCCCGCTGCCGGCGCTCATCGGGGTGGACTTCAGCAGCGCACCCTCCCGCACCAAGCCGATCACGGTCGCGCACGGGCGGCTGGCCGCAGGAGTGGTGCGGCTGGAGCGGATAGACGAGCTGCCGACCCTGGAGGCCTTCGAGGCGCTGCTGGCCGGGCCCGGACCCTGGTTCGGGGCCTTCGACTTTCCTTTCGGGTTGCCGCGCGCGTTCGTGCAGGAGGCGCAGCTGGGCGCCGATACCGACGCCGTGATTGCCTGCCTCCGCCAACGCTGTGGCACCCGCATGGGGTTTCGGGCCCTGGTCGATGGCTGGGCCGCCTCCCGCCCCCCCGGCCAGCGGCTGGTGCATCGCAGCGCCGACCTGGCGCTGGGGCCGATCCGATCGACCAGCCCCCTGCAGACCCGCTACGTGCCAGTGGGCTTCATGTACTTCGAGGGGCTGTGGCGCCTCGTGCAAGCCGGGGTGACCCTGCCGCGCCAGCGGCTGGGAGACCCCTCGAGGGTGGCCGTGGAGGGCTACCCGGCCCTGCTCGCCCATGAACTGATCGGCCCGCGCTCCTACAAGAACAGCGTCGATGCCGACCGGCTGATTGCCCGCAAGGACCTGCTGGGCGGCCTGGAACTCGGCCGCACCCGCCTGGGGCTGAGGGTGGCCATGCGCGCGGCCCTGCGTGACCGGATTGCCGATGACGCCTCGGGCGACCGGCTCGACGCGCTGCTGTGCCTCGTGCAGGCAGCCTGGGCCGTACAGCGGCCGGCCGCCGGCCTGCCGACGCAAGTCGATCCCGTGGAGGGCTGGATCGTCACCGCCTGATCGGGCTCGCGCGGCCAATTGAAAGGAAATCGCGCAATCTGTTACGAAATGTGCCGCCTCATCGGCGCATGTTCCGCCCCGGACCGGCCGAAATAAGTGGCACAGGGCAGGTGTGACCGTGACTCCACGGCCCGCTGACCTGACCTCGTGCAACTTGATGAAAGGACCATCATGGGTTTCCAAAATGCTCGCTCGCCTGCTCGCCTGGCCTGGTTGGGGGTCGCGCTGGCCGCTCTCAGCGGTGGGGCGCTGGCCGATTCGGTAACGGCCGACGTCAGCGCCAGCGCCACGCTCGTGCGCACGCTGGCCGTCACCTCCACCTCCGGCTTGAGCTTCGGCACGCTGGCACCCAGCGGCACCGCGGGCACGGTCGTCATTGCACCGGATGGTGCGCGCTCGGCCACGGGCGGCGTGGCGCTGCTCACGGCCAACGTCGGCTCGGCGGGCGCCGTCAACCTGGTGGGATCGGCTGCGCTGGCGTACTCCGTGACGATGCCGACCTCGGTCACCCTGGCGTCGGCTGGCGGCGGTGGGCAGACGATGACGCTCTCGAGCCTGACGACCAATCTGACGGGCAGCGCCGGCGCGCTGGGCGGCACGGGCAACGGCAGCTTCAACATCGGCGGCACGCTCGCCGTGGGGGCGAACCAGGCTGTGGCCAGCTACTCCGGCATCGTGCCCGTCACGATCAGCTGGAACTGACCTGAAAGGCGGCAGGAAGGTCTGCCGCGGGGTGTCGAGTTGTGGTGCGGGACCGACACCTTCCTGACTGCCAGACAGGGCAACCCCCTCGAAGCGTTGCTTCAATGCAACGCTTCGAGGGGGATTCTTCCGTGCACAGCGGTATCCGACATATCGCTCCGGCTTATCCGGCGGGGCCGTCAAGGATTTATGGGCCGAGGCGTTTGCGCCGGCGCCTGACGGCCTTTGTGGCCACCCACCCGGCGTGGCGCAACCGGCCATCCGGTACCTTTGCTCGTGGGGCGGTTCAATCCCGGATCGTTTCCCCTCAGACCTGCGCTCCAGCGCGGTGCGGCAGGTGGCGAGAAAGCCTGGGAAACTGCCGGCCGCTCACCCTGGATCGTTCTGAGCAGCCTCCAGGCAAGAACCGGCTGCATGTCCCGCTTCCCTCGGAAGATTCCTCGGAAGCTGCGCCCCATTCCAGGCTTCACTCGGCCGGCTTCAGTCGTCCGGGAAGGTTTGCGAGGGCCGTCTCGAGAACGCTTGCCACAAGGCGGTTTTCCGCGACCCGGGATTCGCGCTGCGGGTTCCCGCATACCCGTCCGGGCTGGCCTCTGGGGAGTACTGCGGGGGCCGTGGCCAGGCCTCCTGGAAACGTCGTTCAATGGGGCCCGGAAAATTCGCCTGCGACAGGCAAATTTTCCAGTTTCCGGGCGGGTCAGCTCATCTGTTCTCCTATCAGTGCTCATGGATCCTGTCAAGCAACCCGGCCGAGGAAATCCTGGGGTTATTGCCTACTCTTTCACAGATCGGCGCGCCTAAACTCCCCCTCCCGGTTTTTCCAGGGGTTCGTGCGGCGGGCCGCAGGAGCGTTGCGAAACGCGGCCAAGCCAGCAGCGGGATTTATCGCAGTCTTTCGACGAGGGGATTGGCATGGGACAAGTGGGTGGAATGAAGGTGCGCACGATCACCTTCTCAAGCGTGCCTCGCTCGGTTTCGGTTCTGGCATTGGCCGTCGGCGCACCCCAGGCGTGGGCCCAGTATTCGACGAGTGCCGATGTGAATGCATCGGCCACCGTGGTTCGTACCCTGGCCGTGACATCCACCACCGAACTGAGTTTCGGCACGTTCGCGGCCGGCAACGCTGCCGGCACGCTGACGATGACCGCTACGGGCAACCGCAGCGCCACGGGCGGCGTCACGCCGGTGGCCACCAGCCCGGGCAGCCACGCCACGGTGAACCTGGCGGGCACGCCGGGCACCAGCTTCAGCGTCTCGTTGCCCACGTCCGTGCAACTCGCGGCTGCCACGGGCAGCGCCACCATGAGCCTGGGCAGCTTCTCGACGACGCTCACCGGCTCCCAGGGCAGCCTCAATACCAGCGGCAATGGTTCCTTCGGAATTGGCGGCACGCTCACCGTCAATGCCAATCAGGCGATTGGCACCTATTCCGGAAACTTCACCGTTACCCTGAACTACAACTGAGACAACGCGCCAGTCCCTGGCCTTCGCCGGCATCCCGGCGAGGCGTTGGGCGGGCCGGCACATGGATTTCGCCCGAGCAAGGCAAAAGCTGATCGGGTTTCGGACTGTTCTTCCTGCTTTAGTTCGCTGTGCGCCGGGCCATCATGCCCGGACTGTCAGCGCAACGGGCGTTGTGCGGCCCGAAGCATCGGCCCGCTCGGTGCTTCTAGCCATCTGGCGCCTCAGGAGTTCGGGGAATTTCCATGTCTATCCAGCCTGCTGCCGGGTTTGCGGCTCGCTCTACGCCGAGTTGGCGCGCCGGGTTCGTCGGTCTGGGCCTTTCGGTTCTGTGCGCGCCTGCTCTGGCTCAATTCACTGCCAACGGCAATGTGAATTCCTCAGCCAGCGTGGTGCGCATCCTGTCGGTGGCCTCCACCAGTGAATTGAGTTTCGGGACATTTGCCGCGGGCGGCACGGCCGGTACCGTCGTGATGAGCGCCACCGGAAACCGCAGTGCCACGGGCGGCGTCACGCTCGTCAGTACCGCGGGGGGTTCCCAGGGTACCGTGACCCTATCCGGAACACCCGCCACGAGCTACACGGTTTCGTTTCCCGGCTCCGTCACCCTGACCGCCACCAGCGGTGGCGCCACCATGAATCTCGGATCGTTCACCTCCACGCTCACTGGAGCACAGGGAAGCCTGAATTCTGCGGGCTCCGGATCATTTGGTGTCGGGGGTACCCTCAGTGTTTCCGCAAATCAGCCGATAGCCACCTATGCAGGGAGTTTCACCGTCACACTGAGTTACAACTGACACGCGCTGTGTCACGCGCCGGCACCCCGGCGTGACCTCGACTAGGTTCCAATACAGGCTTTCGTGGCTCCGGGAAGGAGTCGCCGGAGGCCTGTATGCGTTCGTTCCGGCAGGCCGGGACGCCTGGTGGAGGAGTGGGATGGGGCAGGTTGGCCGTTCTGGTCAGCCTGGGCTTCGTGCTCCCGGTCGCGGCCCAGTCCGTGCGCTCCGTCTGGGTTGAGCCCGTGCGGGCCACCGCCGAGGTGGTCCCGATGCCGGCCCGCTTCGGCCCGCTCGTGGCAACGATGATGGAGTCGGCTGCGCCGTCTCCTTTCGGCACGGCTTCCCTGGGCCGCACGGCCAGCCTGACGCCTGCGACAGGCACGGAATCGTCTTCCACGGGCACGATTTCGGTTTCGGCCACGCCGGTGACTGACAGCGCCCCGGCTTCCGAGCCGGCTCCAGGGCAGACGGCCCCCACCACCGATCGCGTGGACCTGCCACCGCTGCTGGAGCCCACCGGTTCGAACGGGGTGGTGCAGTCCTATCTCGTGGCGGCGGCTGGCCCGGCAGCCCTGGCGTCAGCCGAGGGACGCCTCGCCAGCCCTGCGGCGGGCGCGCCCGCGCCGGCCCGTGCGATGATCCGCGTGCATGACGGTCACTCGGGGCGCTCGGTCGTCATGGCCTCCCGGGAGGGAATCGGTGACGGGCGCCTCGTGATCACTGTCGTGTTCAATTGACATCGGGATTCCCTGCACGAGCCTTCGACGATCGATCCAGGCCAGCCGTACCGTCCACGCGCAGGCGGGGCTGGGCGGCTGCCTGGTGGGTCTGGGCTGTCTGCACCGGTGCGCACGCCGCCTCACCGATCGATTCCCTGACCCCGCTGTCTCCGCTGGGATTTGGCACCGTGGCCGTCCTGGGCTCGGGGTCTGTCACCCTGCACCCGCTGGGCGGTCGCTCGGCGCTTGGGGCGGTCTACCTTGTCAACCCGGATCACGGCTCGCCGGCGCAGCTGCTCGTGCGCAGCTCCCAGCCCAACCTGGTCTTCTCCGTGTTGCTGCCCGACCACTTCCTCGTGTCGGCCTTGCATGGGGGTGAGTCGATGCGGATCTCGGCCCTGACGAGCCAGCCAGCCCTCAAGTCCACGGGGCCGGGTTCGGCCCTCACCGTCGCCATTGGCGGCACGCTGCACTTCACCCGCAGCCCCTTGCCCGGCACCTACCAAGGCACCTTCTCGGTGACGGTCGTCTACCCCTGAAGGCGCGCCTCGCGCGGTGCACAACCCTGCGGGGAACCGGTGGATACAAGGTGCAAAAGCGGTGGATAATCGCCCGTCCCCACAGGTCCGGACGC
>CAILKA010000376.1 GCA_903834645.1 uncultured beta proteobacterium | reverse complement strand
TGACCTGGCTGCCACGCCCACCGGGCGAGGCTCCGCTCACAAGGGGCGACCGCAAGCTCCTCTTCTGGGAGAGCTTCCTCGGCAACTTCCTGTTCTCGATCTGCATGCTCTTCGGTGTGGCGGCCACCTCGGCCCTGGCTGCAGGGGTCGTGATGGCAGCCATTCCGGCAGCGGTGGCCCTGCTGTCGTGGGTCGCGCTGCGCGAACCGGTCTCGACACGCGTGTGGCTGGCCATCGCCTGTGCGGCCGCGGGCATCGCGCTGCTGGCTGCCTCGCGCGATCCTCAGGCCGCTGCCCACGGTGCGCAGGCAGCCGCCCCGTGGTGGGGCTATGCCCTGCTGCTCGGGGCCGTCTGCTGTGAGGCCTGCTACGTGGTCATCGGCAAGAGGCTCACGGCCTCGATCTCGCCGCGGCGCATCAGTGCGCTCATCAACCTGTGGGGCCTTGCACTGGTGACGCCACTGGGGCTGTGGCAGGCGCTGGATTTCGAGTTCGGCAGCGTCCAGCCCGGCATCTGGGGCCTGCTCGGCTTCTATGCCATCGCGGCGAGCATGGTGACGGTGTGGCTGTGGATGCGCGGGTTGCGCCACGTGCCCGCTGCGCAGGCAGGCGTTTTCACCGTCATGCTGCCCCTGTGCGCGGCCGCCGTGGGGGTGGTCTTCCTGGGCGAGCCCTTCACACCGGGGCACGCGGGCGCCTTCGTGCTCGCCCTGGCCGGCCTGCTGCTGGCGACCTGGCCCGCACGCATTCAGCGCACCGAGGCCAGTTCTTCGTAGAGCGCCAGATAGCGCCGGGCTGGCCCGGTCCAGGTGTAGTCCTGCTCCATCGCGGCTTGCTGCACGCGCGCCCATGGGGAGGGCGTGCGATAGAGATCGACCAGCCGGCTCACGGCCGAGACCAGGGCGGGCGCACTGGCCTCCTCGAACACGATGCCCGTGGCCCGACCCGCAGCCCGCGCCGGGGCGTCCGCATCAATCACCGTGTCGGCCAGCCCGCCCACTCGGCGCACCACCGGCAGCGTGCCATAGCGCATGGCGTACAGCTGCGCGAGCCCGCAGGGCTCGAAGCGAGAGGGCATCAGCAGGCCATCGGCTCCGGCAAGCATCCGGTGGGCGCGAGCCTCGTCGTAGCCGATGAAGGCCGCGACGCGACCGCGATGGCGGTGGGCGGCCTGCTCGAACGCATCCTGGAGCGCCGGCTCGCCGCTGCCCTGCACCACCAACTGTGCGCCTTGTGCCAGCAGGGGCTCGAGAGCGTCGAGCACCAGGTCCAGGCCCTTCTGGTGCGACAGGCGGCTCACCACAGCCAGCAGCGGCGCATCGGCCGCGTCGGCCAGCCCCGCCTCGCGCTGCAGGGCCCGCTTGCAGGCAGCCTTGCCCGCCATCGCGCCCAACCCATAGGGCTCGGCCAGGGCCGGGTCCTGTGCAGGGTTCCAGACCTGTTCGTCGATTCCGTTGAGGATGCCCTGCACGGCGGCGCCGCGCGCGCGGATCACGCCGTCCAGGCCGTGACCGAACTCGGGGGTCGCGATCTCGTGTGCATAGCCGGGGCTCACGGTGGTCACGAGGTCGGCGAAGCTCAGGCCCGCCTTCATGAAGGAGAGCTGCCCGTGGTACTCGATGCCATCGGCCGACAGGAAGGCCGCGCCCAGGCCCAGCAACGTGTGGTCAGCCAGCGGGAACAGCCCCTGGTAGGCCAGGTTGTGAACGGTGTAGACGCTGCGCACGCCGGGCACCGGGTGAGCGTGCAGGAACGCGCATGCCAGCGCGGCGTGCCAGTCATGCGCGTGCACCACTTGTGGCGACCATTGCGGGTCGAGCCCGGAGCCGGCCAGTTGCGCTGCCATCCAGCCCAGCAGGCCCCAACGCTGCAGGTTGTCGGGCCAGTCCCGACCCTGCGCGTCGGCATAGGGGCCGCCTCCTCGTCGATAGAGCATCGGCGCATCGACCACGTAGACGGGCAGTTCAGGCACGGCGAGCCGCCCCTTCCACAGCCGCACGCCCGCCACACCGAAGCACGGACCGAGCTCGGCCAGCATCTGCGGCGATTGCAGCGCCGCCATCACCGCCGGCAGCCCCGGCAGGAGCAGCCGCGCATCTGCACCGGCGGCGCGCAACGCCGAGGGGAGTGCGGCCACCACGTCGGCAAGCCCCCCGGTCTTGACGAGCGGGAAGACCTCCGCCGCCGCGTGCAGCACCCGCATCAGTCGTGGACCACCGGCTGATGACCCTCCAGCGCCAGCAGCATCTCGCGCGTCACGAGCGTGATGCCGCTCTCGGTGCGGTGGAAGTGCCGGGCATCGGCCTCGGCGTCCTCGCCGATCACCATGTCGTCCGGGATCACCGTTCCACGGTCGACCACCACGCGCGTCAGGCGCGCACGGCGCCCGACCACCACGCCCGGCAGCAGCACGCTCCAGCTGACTGCCGCGTGCGAGTGCACCCGCACCTGCGAGAAGAGCACGCTGCGGAACACCGAGCCCGAGACGATGCAGCCACCCGACACCAGCGACTCGATGGCCATGCCGCGCCTGTCGTCCTGGTTGTGGACGAACTTGGCCGGGGGCAGCTGCGGCTGGTAGGTCCAGATCGGCCAGCGCGTGTCGTAGAGGTTGAGCAGCGGATCGGTGGCGGTGAGGTCGATGTTGGCATCCCAGTAGGCATCGATGGTGCCGACGTCGCGCCAGTAGGGCTCCGAGCCCAGGCGCTTGCCCACGCACGAGAGCTCGAAGGGATGGGCGGCGGCGCGGCCGTTGCGCACGGCGCGGGGGATGATGTCCTTGCCGAAGTCGTGGCTCGAGTCCGGGTCGGCCATGTCGCGCTCGAGCTCCTTGTAGAGGTAGCGCGCGTTGAAGATGTAGATCCCCATGCTCGCCAGCGCCCGGTCGGGCCGGCCGGGCATCGCCGGAGGATCGTCGGGCTTCTCGACGAAGGCGGTGATGTTGCGCCGCTCGTCGATGGCCATGACGCCGAAGGCTCGCGCGGCCTGACGGTCCACCTCGATGCAGCCCACCGTGCAGTCGCGTCCCATCGCGACGTGGTCGGCGAGCATGATCGCGTAGTTCATCTTGTAGATGTGGTCGCCTGCCAGCACGACGACGAAGTCCGCCCCATAGGCGGCCAGGATGTCCTGGTTCTGGTAGACGGCGTCGGCCGTGCCCCGGTACCAGGATTCCTCGTCGACGCGCTGCTGCGCCGGCAGCAGGTCGACGAACTCGTTCATCTCCGGCCGCAGGAAGGCCCAGCCACGCTGCAGGTGGCGCAGCAGGCTGTGGCTCTTGTACTGGGTGATGA
>CAILKA010000375.1 GCA_903834645.1 uncultured beta proteobacterium | reverse complement strand
CGACTTTCGCCAACGGCATCACCAAGACCATGCTGCACCAGGAATGGAGCATGACGATTGACCAGGCCATCGAAGCCGAGGCGCAAGCGCAGGCGCTTTGTATGCTGACGCAAGACTTTTCGCGGGCCTACCACGCCTTTGTAGCCAAGCAAAAACCCCGCTTCGAGGGCAACTGACCATGATCGATCGCACCTATCTGCAATGGCCCTTTTTTGAAGACGGGCATCGGCAACTGGCGCAAGAGCTGGAGCACTGGTCTGCCGCCCATCTGGGGCAGCCGCACGGCACCGATGTGGATGCCGAATGTCGTTCGCTGGTGCGCCGGCTGGGCGAGGCCGGCTGGCTGAGTTACGCAGTGGCCGGCCACGACGTGGGGGGCGCCGCCGACGTCATCGACACCCGCGCCCTGTGCCTGATTCGCGAAACCCTGGCGCGCCACGCCGGTTTGGCCGACTTTGCCTTCGCCATGCAGGGCCTGGGCACCGGTGCCGTCACGCTGGCCGGCACGCCTGCCCAGCAGGCCCAGTGGCTGCCGCGCGTGGCCCGCGGCGAGGCGATCGCGGCCTTCGCCCTGTCCGAGCCGCAGGCCGGCTCGGACGTGGCCGCCATGGCCTGCACCGCGCGTGACGACGGCGATGCCTGGGTGCTCGAGGGCGAGAAGACCTGGATCAGCAACGGCGGGATCGCCGATGTCTACACCGTCTTTGCGCGCACGCTCGACGCCACCGGCCAGCCAGTGGGCGGCGCCGGTTCCAAGCCGACGTCGTCCATCAGTGCCTTCGTCGTGCCCGCCGGGCTGCCCGGTTTCGAGATCGCCGAGCGGATCGACGTGATCGCGCCTCACCCGCTGGCGCGGCTGCGCTTTGCCGGCTGCCGGGTGCCCAAGGACCGGCTGCTGGGCGCGCCAGGGGAGGGCTTCAAGCTCGCGATGCGTACGCTCGACATCTTCCGCGCCTCGGTGGCGGCCGCCGCGTTGGGCTTTGCGCGGCGCGCGCTGGACGAGGCGCTGGCGCACGCGAAGTCACGCCACATGTTCGGCGCCACGCTGGCGGACTTCCAGCTCACGCAGGCTGCACTCGGCGAGATGGCCACCGCGCTGGACGGCGCGGCGCTCCTCACCTATCGCGCGGCGTGGCTGCGCGACGTGGTCGGCCAGCGCACCACGCGCGAGGCGGCGATGGCCAAGATGGCGGCCACCGAGACGGCCCAGCGCGTGATCGAACGCGCCGTGCAGATGCACGGCGGGCTGGGCGTGAGAGTGGGCTCGGTGGTGGAGAGCCTGTACCGCGAGATCCGCGCGCTGCGGATCTACGAAGGCGCCACCGAGGTGCAGCAGCTGATCGTCGGGCGCGACCTGCTGGGCTGACGGGACGCGGGGCTCAGCTGCCCACCAGCGTCCACAGGCGGGCCACGTCGGCCGTGCCGTCGTTGCCCTTCACTGACTGCAACGTGCGAACGCCCTTGGCCCGGTCCTTGCCGATCTGTGCCAGGCCCAGGCGCAGCTTCGCATCCTCCGGCAGGCGCAGGCCGCCCTTGGCGATGCCCTGCTCGATGAGCGTGATGCCCTTGTCGGCCTGGCCCATCGTATAGAGGGCGTAGCCCACCCGCACGAGGTCGTCGCCGCTCTTCTGCGCAGCGGCCTCGGTGGCCTGGCCGTCGATGGCGGCCTTCTGTTCGGCCGCCTTCTTCTGGGCGAGGTCCTGCAGCCGCTTGTGGCGCTCGGCTTCGGCACCCTTGCCGAGCGCGCCGGCCTTGTAGCCCTGCTCGACGATGCGCACCGCCTCGGCCGGAAGGCCGGCCTGCAGCGAGAGCTGCGCCATCTCCATGAAATCCTCGGCCTTGGAGAGGTTGCCGGTGGCCAGGCGCAGCCGCAGCACGTCCAGGCCCAGGCGGTCGGCGAAGTTGGCCTTGCGCGGCAGGCGGCCCAGGGTGGCCGTCCAGTACTCGCGCTTGGGGTAGTTGATGAGCAGCTTCTCGAGCGTGGCGGCCTGGGCCGACGCATTGCCGGAGCGGGCTTGCGCGTCGGCCAGGCGAAGGAGATCGCCCTCCTCGGGCTTGCGGCCAGCCTTCTCGGCGGCCTCGATGGCCGCCGAGGCATCGCGGCCGATGGCGGCGAAGTCCCCGCTCTGGCTCTGCACGTAGGACTGAAGCTGCTTGAGCTGCGGGCTGGTGCTGCCCAGCGACTGCGCGCGCTGGATCCACTGCGAGGTCTTGGTCCAGTCCTTCTGCTGCGAGTAGGCGAACGCCAGGCTCTCGGCGATCTGCGCGCCCTCGGCGCCCGCCACCTTGCCGCTGGCCATCACGGCCTCGAAGGCCTGGATCGTGGTGGGGTGGTCGCCTGCGCGCTGCGCGGCGGCACCCTTCATGCGGTCGATCGTGAGCTGTTCGGCCGGGGTCTTGTTGGCCACGGCATCGGCCTCGCGCACCTTGGCCAGGGCCTCGCGGCCCTTGCCGGCGCGCAGCAATTCGCCGGCCTGCTGCAGCGGCTTGCCGATCTCTTCGCGCACACCTTGCGCATGGGCGGTGCCGATGCAGGCCGCCGCGAGCAGGCCGAGAAGCAGGGGGTACAGGCGCTTCATGGAATCACTGGAACTGTTCGTTGCCGACGATGCCGATCTTGGTCAGGCCCAGACGCTGTGCGCCGGCGAGCACCATCGCCACGTGCTTGTAGGCGGCGAGCTTGTTCGGACGGATGTGGATCTCGGGCTGGTCGGCTTCCGCCGCTGCAGCTTGCAGCTTGGCCTCGATGGCCCCGCGGTCACCCGGCTGGATGACCTCGCCGTTCCAGCCCATCGTGCCGTCGAAGTCGATGTCCACGCGGATGATGGTGGGGGGCTTCGGGGGCGGCGCCGCGTTGTTCGGGATCGGCGTGTTCATCTTCACCGCGTGCGTCTGGATCGGGATGGTGATGATGAACATGATCAGCAGCACCAGCATCACGTCGATCAGTGGCGTGGTGTTGATGTCCACCATCACCTCGCCGTCGTCGTCACCCGAGGAGGACCCTACGTTCATGCCCATGTCGTCGTCTCCCTCACATCCGCGAGCCGGAACCTGCCGGCGGCTCGGTGATGAAGCCTACCTTCAGGATGCCTGCGCGCATGCACGCCACGTTGACGCGGCCCACCGGCTCCCAGCGCACGTCGGAGTCCGCACGGATGTGGACCTCGGGCTGGGGGTCCTTCACGGCTTCGGCCTTGAGGCGGTTCACGAGCGTCTCGTTGTCGGGGATGCGCTCCAGCCCCCAGTAGACCTCGCCGTCGCGGTTGACCGCGATCACGACGTTCTCGGGCTTGGTCTGCGTCGGGACGTTACGTTCCTTGGGCAGCTCGAGCTTGACCGACTGCGTGACCACGGGAATCGTGATCAGGAAGATGATCAGCAGCACCAGCATCACGTCCACCAGGGGCGTGGTGTTGATGGTGTTGTTGAGCTGCTCCTCGCCGTCCTCGGACGCGGGGCCTACGTTCATCGCCATGGCGGCTCTCCGGCTCGGGTGGCCTGCGCGGTCTTCAGCGCTTGCCCGCGAGCAGCACGTTGTGCAGGTCGCCGGCGAAGGCGCGCGTGGCGTCCATCACGGCCTTGTTGCGGCGGATCAGCCAGTTGTAGCCCATCACCGCAGGCACGGCGACGGCCAGGCCGATGGCGGTCATGATCAGCGCCTCGCCCACGGGGCCCGCGACCTTGTCGATCGAGGCCTGGCCGGAGATGCCGATCTTGACCAGGGCGTTGTAGATGCCCCAGACGGTACCGAAGAGGCCCACGAAGGGCGCGGTGGAGCCCACGGTGGCCAGGAAGGCCAGGCCGTCCTGGAGGCGACCTTGGATGCTGCCCACGGCGCGGTCCACGGTCATGCCGATCCAGGTGGGCTTGTCGATGGCCTCGACCATCGTGCCTTCGTGGTGGTCGGCCGCGCGGATGCCCTGGTCGGCGATGTAGCGGAAGGGCGAACCTTCCTTGAGGCCCTCCGCGCCGGCCTTGATGGTGGCGGACTTCCAGAAGGCTTCCGGCTCCTCGCGGGCGGCACGCAGCATCTGCTTCTGCTCCCACAGCTTCGTGAAGATGATGTACCAGCTGCCCATCGACATGATCACCATGATCACGAGCGTGCCCTTGGCCACCCAGTCGCCCTGGTTCCAGAGAGCCTTCAGGCCATAGGGGTTTTCCACGGCCTCTTCGGTCACCTTGGCGGCCGGGGCGGCAGGCGCAGGGGCCGCAGCCGCCGGGGCGGAGGCGCCCTGTGCCAGGGCGGGGGTGGGTACCGTCGCGGCCAGCGCCACGGTGGCAATCAGCGCCGCAGCGATCGTCGTGCGCAGGACAGTAAACAGGGACATGGGGCCTCCGGGGGATGGGGTGCCGAATCGCGGCACCGGTAAATGCAGG
>CAILKA010000374.1 GCA_903834645.1 uncultured beta proteobacterium | reverse complement strand
AGGCACCCGGCGTCAACCCGCAAGGCACGGTGATGGCCTTTGCCCGGCGCAATGTGCTGCACTATCTGGAACATGACCGTGCCTGAGACTTCCCTGGACCTCGTCATCACCGGAGCCGATGGCTGGCTCGGCCGGTCCCTGCTGCAGGTGCTGCAGCATCCGCACGCGTCGTCGCACGCACCGGCCGCCGCAACCTCGGCCGTGCGCGTGCGCGGCCTGACCCTCACCGAGGAGGGCGCGGCCCGCCTGCGCGAATCTCACCCGGGCGGCCAGTGGATGGCCGGCGACCTGCGCGATCCCGCCACCGCGGCACGGCTGCTGGAGGGCGCGCGTGGAGCCGCGCTCGTGCACATGGCGGGCATCATCCACCCGCAGCGCGTGTCGGACTTCCGTGCCGTCCATGTCGAGGGCTCGACGGCCCTGTGGCGCCAGGCCGTGCGGCAGGAACTGCGCCGGATGGTGGTGGTGTCCTCCAACTCGCCTTGCGGGGCGAACGCCAGGCCGCAGGACATGTTCGACGAGAACTCACCCTATCGTCCCTACATGGGTTACGGCCGCTCGAAGATGGAGATGGAGCAGGCCCTGCGCGCGCTCGCGCACCAGGACCCCCTGGAGCTCGTCGTGGTGCGGGCACCCTGGTTCTACGGGCCGCATCAGCCGGAGCGCCAGACGCGCTTCTTTCGCATGATCCGGGACGGGCGTTTTCCGATCGTGGGCAGCGGCGAAAACCGCCGGTCGATGGCCTACACCGAGACCCTGGCCGACGGCTTGCTGCGCGCGGCGCGCTTGCCCCAGGCCGCTGGCCAGACCTACTGGATGGCCGATGCCAGGCCTTACTCGATGCTCGAGATCGTGGGCACGGTGGCGCGGCTGCTGGAGACGGAGTTCGGCCAGCGCTGCGCCGGGCGCGCCCCACGCGTGCCCGGGCTGGTTGCCGACACCGCCCGGCTCGCGGACCGGCTGCTGCAGGCCGCAGGCCTGTACGTGCAGGAGGTGCACGTGCTGTCGGAGATGAACCTGACGATCGCGTGCTCGATCGACAAGGCACGCCGTGAGCTCGGGTTCGAACCGGCGGTGGACCTGGAAGAGGGCATGCGCAGGAGCCTGCGCTGGGTGTTCGAGACCTATGGCAAGCTCTGACGTGGATCACCGCGCTGCGCCGCGCGCGCTCGTCACCGGAGGCTCGGGCTACTTCGGCTCGCTGCTGCTGGAGCAGCTGCTGCGCGCGGGGTGGTCCTGTGCCTCGCTGGATCTGCATGACGCCCAGGACCGGCCACCCGAGGTCGACTTTCACCGCGCCGACGTGCGCGATGCCGCCGCGGTGGCGCGCGCCGTCGCCGGCTGCGAGGTCGTCTTCCACAATGTGGCGCAGGTGCCCCTGGCCAAGGACCGCCAGGCTTTCGAGTCGGTGAATGTGCACGGCACGCGCGTGCTGCTGGAGGCCGCTCAGGGCGCGGGTGTGTCCAAGGTGGTCTACACCTCCTCGAGTGCGGTCTTCGGTGTGCCCGAGCGCAATCCGGTGACCGAGGCCACGACTCCGGTGCCGCGTGAGGCCTACGGCCGCGCCAAGCTCGAGGGGGAGAAGGTGTGCGACGAGTTCGTGCGGCGCGGTCTGGACGTCACCGTGATCCGGCCGCGCACGATCCTCGGGCATGGGCGCCTGGGCATCTTCCAGATCCTCTTCGAGTGGGTGCGCCAGGGCCACAACATCCCCGTGCTCGGATCGGGTGACAACCTCTACCAGTTCGTGCACGCCGACGACCTCGCCGACGCCACGCTGCGGGCGGCTCGCCGCCCGGGGCCGGCGGTGTACCACTGCGGGGCGCGCGAGTTCGGCACGATGCGTCAGACGCTGGAGGCCCTGTGTCGGCACGCCGCGACGGGCTCGCGCGTGCGCAGCGTGCCGGCGCGGCCCGCGCAGTGGGCGATGGAACTGACCTCGGTGCTGGGCCTGTCGCCGCTGGGTGCCTACCACTCGCTGATGTTCGGCCGCTCGATGTACTTCGACATCGGGCGGGCCGTGCGCGAACTCGGGTGGGAGCCGCGCCACTCCAACGAGGACATGATCGTCCAGAGCTACGACTGGTACCTCCAGCACCGGCAGGAGATCCTGGCGGCCGGGCCGCGCAGTCGCCACCGCTCGGCAGTGTCGCAGGGCGTGCTGGCGCTGGTCAAGCGCCTGCTCTGAGCGCGGCTTCCAGGCAAGGACTTCGGCAATGGCGACTCCACCCCTTTCTGGCTCCGTGCATCGGTCGCTGGCTGCCCGGCTGGGCGACTGGCTGCTCCTGATGCGGCCTGCGCAATGGACGAAGAACCTGCTGTGCCTGGCAGGCCCGCTGTTCAGCACGATACCGATGGGGCTGGCCCAGTGGCAGGCCGCCGCCCTGGCGGTGTTGGCGTTTTGCCTGCTGTCGGCCGCCGTGTACGCGGTCAACGACATCGCCGACGCCCAGGCCGACCGCCTGTCCGAGCGCAAGCGCCACCGACCCGTGGCTTCCGGCCGCGTCAGTCCGGCGCATGCGTGGACGCTGGCGACGCTCTGCGCGGCCGCGGCTTGCGCCGTCGCTTCGTTCCTGCCGCTGCCGGCGCAGCTCTCCATGGCCGCCTACCTGGTCATCAATGCCTTGTACTCGCGCGTGCTCAAGCACCTGGCGCTGGTGGACGTCTTCTGCATTTCGCTGGGCTTCATCCTGCGGCTGCTCACGGGCATCTACGCCATCGGCGACCGCCCCACGGCCTGGATCGTCCTGTGCACGATGGCGCTGACGATGTTCGTGGGCTTTTCCAAGCGCCGGGCCGAGCTGCACGCGGTCGTGAGTTCAGGCGGCACGGCGCATCGCCCCGCGCTGGCGTCCTATTCGGTGGCCTACCTGGACTTCCTGGTCAGCGCCACCTCGACGACGACAGTGGTCACCTACGCCCTGTTCACCACCACAGGAGGCCGTGACCCGACACTGCTGCTGACCGTGCTGCCAGTGGTCTTCGCCGTCTTCCACTACCAGCGCAACCTGATGCTCGGCACGGGCTCGGATGCGCCCGAATGGTTGTTGCTGCGCGATCGCGTGCTGTGGGCCTGCGCGGTGGCCTGGCTGGCCGGCTTCCTCGCGATCTCCCACTTTCAGCCCGGCTTCCTGCGATGATCAGCCTGCGGCACCGCCCCGGCGTGGCGTGACAGGCGGGCCGGGAAGGAAGCGTAGACATGACCTTGGAGTACGTGCTGGCCCCCGCCGCGGGGTATGTGACGGCGGGATGCCTGAAGATGCTGTGGCGTGCCTGGCGCTCGGGGTCGTGGTCGCTGCAGCCCCGGGGCATGGGGGGACTGCCGAGCACCCACGCCGCCACCGTGACCGCGCCGCTGGCCCTGATGCTGTGGCAGGGGCGGTGGAGCGAACCGGCCTTCGGCGTGGCGCTGGCACTGACCTGGATCGTGATCACCGACGCGCTGGACCTGCGCAGGCGCATCGGCGAGCAGGCCGCCGCGCTGAACCAGCTCTTGCGACAGGCCGGGCGCCCCGAGGTGTTGCGCGAGAGCATCGGGCATCGGCCCGTCGAGGTGCTGGCGGGCGTGGCCGTGGGGCTGTGCGTGGCGGCGCTTCTCGAGTGGCTCACGCCGGTCTAGCGTGTTGCGCCAGCCACGTACGACGGGGCCCCTGGCACCTTTGGCCGTCCTGGCGGCCCTCGCCGTGGCCGTGCCGACGCTGCTGGCGTGGAACGTCGCGCCCTCGACCACCTTCCTCAACCAGGCCCTGGCCGTGGCTGGCTGGGGCGCGTTCATCGCCGCCGCGGGCGGTGCGCGCGGCGCGGGTGCCGGGGTGCGTTCGACCGGCCTGGCCGGCCCGGTCGGCCCTGCCGTGCGCGCGGCCTGGCCGGTGTGGCTCGTGTTCGCGGTGGTTGGCGTGGCCGCGGCGGTCTCCTCGGTGGCAGCGAGCCTGCCGGCGAGCCTGGCGATGTCGGCCCTCGTGCTGCTGGCAGCTGCCGCGGTGGCGCTGCTGGGCGGCCTGGCCGCCCCGGTGCCCGCCTTCACGGCGCTGTGCGCAGGCCTGGCGCTGGCCGGCGTGTGCAACGCGGCGATCGCCTTCGTGCAGGTCTACGCCCCGCAGTGGAGCGACGGCGACTGGATCGCCCGCTCGACCCTGCCGGGGCGCGCGGTGGGCAACCTGCGCCAACCCAACCACGTCGCCAGCCTGCTGCTGTGGTCCTCGATCGCGCTCGTCGCGCTGGTGGAGCTCGGGCGGCTGCGCCCGCGCTGGGCAGTTGCGGGCCTGGCGGCGCTGATGTGGGCGGTGGTGCT